>NZ_AJWE01000107.1:0-81201 GCF_000281145.1 Rhizobium sp. CF142
GGGTCTTGGTTTCGACGCCGAAGGATTTGAGGGCTATTGGCAGGGCCCCTGCCACGTCGGCAAGGCCCCCTGTCTTGATCAAAGGGAAGACTTCGGACGAAACCGAAAGAACTTTCATAAGTCAGATATCCAGCTTGTCGATCATCGGTTGCGTGATCAGGCAAATGCCGCTTTCGGTCCGTCTGAAGCGCCGCGCGTCGAGCTCCGGATCCTCGCCGACGACAAGACCTTCCGGGATGACGACACCATGGTCGATCACAACATCTTTGAGCTGCGCGCGCCGGCCGATTTTCACGTTGGGCAGGATGACCGCTCCTTCCAGCTTGGAGAAGGAATTGGCCCGCACGCCGGTGAAGAGAAGGCTCCGGTTGAGGCTTGCACCTGAGATGATGCAGTCGCCGGCGACGACGGACGAGGTTGCCGAACCACGGCGATCTTCGTCGTCATGGACGAATTTCGCCGGTGGAGTGATCTCGGCATAGGTCCAGATCGGCCAGGACTTGTCGTAGATATCGAGGGCCGGGACGATCGCCGTCAGGTCAATATTGGCCTGCCAATAGGCGTCGATCGTACCGACGTCGCGCCAGTAGGGCTCATGCTCGAAATCTGAACGCACGCAGGATTTGGCGAAACGGTGGGCGACCGCTTTACCGTGTTCTACGATATAGGGGATGATATCCTTGCCGAAATCGCGGCTGGAGGTCGGATCGGCGGCATCACGTCGTAGTGCCTCGATGAGGAACTTCGTGCGGAAGACGTAAATGCCCATGGAGGCGAGAGCGAAATCCGGCTTATCCGGAATGCCTGGCGGATCGGCCGGCTTTTCGATGAAGGCGAAGATTTCGTCCTTCTCGTTGACATGCATGACGCCGAAACCGACCGCATCCATGCGCGGGACTTCAAGGCAGCCGATGGTCACGTCCGCGCCGGTATCGACATGCTGCTGCAGCATGTATTCATAGTCCATCTTGTAGATATGGTCGCCAGCCAGGATGACCATGTACTCGACGCCGTAATCCTCGATGATATCGATATTCTGATAGACGGCATCGGCAGTGCCTTCGTACCACTGCGTTTCGGAAACGCGCTGGGAGGCAGGCAGGATGTCGAAGCTCTCGTTGCGCTCCGGCCGGAAGAAGTTCCAGCCACGCTGCATGTGGCGGATCAGTGAATGTGCCTTGTACTGGGTGGCGACGCCGATGCGGCGGATGCCGGAATTCAAGGCATTGGACAATGCGAAATCGATGATGCGCGCCTTGCCGCCGAAATAGACGGCTGGTTTGGCGCGTCGGTCGGTCAGTTCCTTGAGGCGGCTTCCCCTACCGCCGGCGAGAACATAGGCCATTGCATCGCGGGCAAGTGGCTGAATGCGCTTTTCTACCATTTTCTCCTCCCACCAGTCACTAATTCTCAGGTTCAAGCATGATCGTCGCCAACGGCGGCAGGGTTATCGAGCAGCTTATCTCGCCGCCGGCATCGACGGCCTGCACGCGCCCGCCATTGCCTTTTCCGCTGCCGCCATAGATGTCGGCATCGGTATTGAGGATTTCCCGCCAGCGCCCCGGTGAAGGCAGCCGGATCGAATAGTTCTCGCGATAGACAGGCGTGAAGTTGGTGATGACGGCAACCGGCTTCTGGCCGGGCGCCTTGCGCAGCCAGGCGAAGACCGAGTTCTCGTAATCATCTGCGATCAGCCATTCGAAGCCGTCGCCTTCGCAGTCTCGCGCATGGAGCGCCGCCTTGCTGCGGTAGGTGAAGTTCAAGTCGCGCACCAGACGGCGCATGCCTTCGTGCATTCGATATTGAAGGAGGTTCCAGTCGAGCGACTTGTTTTCGCTCCATTCTGCCCATTGCGCAAATTCCTGCCCCATGAACAGCAGCTTCTTGCCGGGATAGCCCCACATGAAGGCGTAATAGGCGCGCAGGTTTGCGAATTTCTGCCAATCGTCACCCGGCATCTTGGCGATCAGCGAACCCTTGCCGTGCACGACTTCGTCATGGGACAGCGGCAGGACAAAGTTTTCCGAATAAGCGTAGAGTAGCCCGAAGGTCAGCTCATTGTGATGATGCTTGCGGTGCACCGGTTCGCGGCTCATGTAGCTCAGCGTGTCGTGCATGAAGCCCATGTTCCACTTGAAACCGAAACCGAGGCCGCCTTCATGGACCGGCTGGGAAACCTTCGGCCAGGAGGTCGATTCCTCGGCGATGGTCATGACGCCGGGATGCTCACCATAGATGCGGGTATTGAGGCTTTGCAGGAAGCGGACGGCTTCCAGGTTTTCATTGCCGCCATACTCGTTCGGGATCCATTCGCCGTGCTTGCGCGAATAGTCGAGATAGAGCATCGAAGCGACTGCATCGACGCGCAGGCCGTCGAGATGGAATTTCTCCGCCCAGTAGAGTGCGTTGTTGACGAGGTAGGAGACGACTTCGGTGCGGCCAAAATTGTAGATCGCCGTATTCCAGTCCGGGTGGAAACCCTTGCGCGGGTCTTCATGCTCGTAAAGCGCGGTACCGTCGAACCAGCCGAGACCATGTTCGTCGGTCGGGAAATGTGCCGGTACCCAGTCGAGAATGACGCCGATGCCGACCTTGTGACAGCCGTTGACGAAGCGGGCGAACCCCTCCGGCTCACCGAAGCGAGCGGTCGGGGCATAAAGACCGGTCGTCTGATAGCCCCAGGAGGGGTCGTAAGGGTGTTCGGTAATCGGCAGGAATTCGATATGGGTGAAGCCCATATCGACGCAATAGGGGATGAGGCTCGAGGCAAGTTCATCCCAGGAGAGCATGGAGCCGTCCTGCCGACGCTGCCAGGAGCCGGCGTGAACCTCATAGATACTGATCGGCTGCCGGCGTTTGTCCGTTTCGCGCCAGTGCTTCAGATGCGGCTCGTCCTGCCAGTCCTGTATAAGCTCGGCTGCGGTCACGGAGGCCGTCTTCGGGCGCAGTTCGCTGCGGCGAGCGAAGGGATCAGCCTTCAACGGCAACAGAACGCCGTCATGACCGCGGATTTCGAATTTATAGGGAACGCCGAGCGGCACGTCGGGAGCGAAGATTTCCCAGATCCCGCTATCGGAACGGAAGCGCATGACATGACGCCGTCCGTCCCAGTTATTGAAATCGCCGACGACGGAAACACGCTGGGCATTTGGTGCCCAGACGGCAAAATGGATGCCGGTCGCGCCTTCATGCTTGATGCGGTGGGCGCCCATCTTGTCGAAGAGCCGCAGATGCGAACCCTGCCGGGCGTAATAATCGTCCATCGGGCCGAGCACGGGGCCGAAGCTGTATGGGTCCGTTACTGCCCATTCGGCGTCGGCGCGCCGGGCGCGATAGCGCACCGGCTGGAATTTTGTGATCGAGACCTGGCCGCCGAAAATACCGTCAGGATGGAGCTGATGGAGATCGCCGATCGGCGTTCCATCCAGCGCCATTGCCGTGACAGCTTCGGCGCCCGGAAGGAAACACCTAGTGATGAAGGTCCCGCCAGCCTGGTGCACGCCCAGGACGGCAAAGGGATTGTCATGCGAGCCACTGAGGATTGCCGCGATTTCGTCTGCCGAAATTTCCCAGGGAAGCTTCACTTCAGGGGCAGCTTTCGGCGGCTTCATCAAGCTCTCCAGATCTCGTCTGCATATTGCCGGATTGTGCGGTCGGAAGAGAACCAGCCCATCCGCGCCGTGTTGTTGATCGTCTTCTCATACCAGGAGGACTGGTTGGTCCAGATCTGGTCGACCTCGCGCTGGGCGGCGGCATAGGCATCGAAATCGCCGGCGACCATGAACCAGTCGTGGGAATAGATGCCATCGATGAGGCCGGTATAGCGGTTGCGATCGTCAGGAGAGAAGACGCCCGAGCTGATGGCGGCAAGCGCCTGTGCCAGCTCACGCGAACCTTCGATGATTGCACGAGGATTGTGGCCCTCGCTGCGGATCTTGGCGACTTCATCGGCCTGCAGGCCAAAGATGACGATATTGTCTTCGCCGACATTATCGCGCATCTCGACGTTGGCGCCGTCGAGCGTGCCGATCGTCAGCGCGCCGTTCAGGCCGAATTTCATGTTGCCGGTGCCTGATGCTTCCATGCCGGCCGTCGAGATTTGCTCGGAGAGGTCGGCAGCGGGAACCATGACTTCGGCAAGCGAGACATTGTAATTCGGCACGAAGACGACCTTCAGCAGGCCGCGGACCGACGGGTCGTTGTTGATGGTGCGGGCGACATCGTTGATGAGCTTGATGATGAGCTTGGCGTTGTAATAGCTCGGCGCCGCCTTGCCGGCGAAGAGTTTTACACGCGGAACCCAATCCAACTCCGGATGCGAGCGGATCTGATCGTAGAGCGCGACGGCTTCAACGATGTTGAGGAGCTGGCGCTTGTATTCGTGGATGCGCTTGATCTGGATATCGAACATGGCCGACGGATCGAGTTTCACACCCATGCGGCTGGCGACGAGATTGGAAAGAGCCACCTTGTTTGCACGCTTCACGGCCGCGAACTTCTGCTGGAAGCTCGGGTCCTTGGCGAATTTGTCGAGCGCGCGCAGTTTCTCGGCGTCATCGAGGAATTCGTCGCCGATCGCTTCGCGCACCAGGCCGGTCAGGCCGGGGTTGCACTGCTGCAGCCAGCGGCGGGGGGTGATGCCGTTGGTCTTGTTGTTGATGCGATCAGGGTAGAGCTTGTGCAGGTCTGCAAAGACCGTAACCTTCATGAGGTCGGTGTGCAGCGCGGAGACGCCGTTGATCGAATGCGAGCCGACGAAGGCGAGGTTGCCCATGCGCACGCGGCGGTCACCGCTTTCATCGATCAGCGAGATCGAACGGATTTCGGTGTCGGAGAAATTCCGCGTCTTGCGCGCTTCGATCAGGATCTTGGCGTTGATCGCGTAGATGATCTGCATATGGCGCGGCAGCAAACGCTCGAATAGCGGAACCGGCCAGCTTTCCAGCGCTTCGGGAAGAAGCGTGTGGTTGGTGTAGGAGAAGGTGCGGCGGGTGATATCCCAGGCCGTATCGAAATCCAGGCCGTGTACGTCACAGAGCAGGCGCGTCAGTTCGGCGACCGAAACGGCCGGATGGGTATCGTTGAGCTGGATCGCCACTTTGTCCGGCAGCGAGGTGAAGTCGTCATATTGCTGCAGGTGACGGCGCAGGATGTCCTGCAGCGAGGCGGAGGAGAAGAAATATTCCTGGCGCAGGCGCAGCTCCTGGCCGGCAGGCGTTGCGTCTGCCGGATAGAGAACGCGGGTCAGGCTTTCAGCCCTGTTGCTCTCGCGCAGCGCGCCGATATGGTCGCCGGCGTTGAAGGCGTCGAGCAGGATCGGGTCGATCGGCTGGGCCGACCAGAGGCGAAGCGTGTTGACGCGCTTGCCGCGCCAGCCAACGACAGGCGTATCGAAAGCAGCGGCAATGACACGCTCGGCCGGCTTCCAGACGTATCGTGGCTGCTCGTCATGGCTGTTGATGACCTCGATCGAGCCGCCGAAGCCGATTTCATAGGCGCTTTCGCGGCGCTCGAATTCCCAAGGGTTGCCGTGCGCAAGCCAGTTTTCCGGCAGCTCGACCTGCCAGCCGTCCGCCATCTGCTGACGGAAAAGGCCGTGGACGTAGCGGATGCCGTAGCCATAAGCCGGAACATCGACAGTTGCCATCGACTCCATGAAACAGGCGGCAAGACGGCCGAGACCGCCGTTGCCGAGGGCGGCATCCGGTTCGAGGCCGGCAATGACGTTGATATCGACGCCGAGCGAAGCGAGCGCATCCCGAACCTCTTCCATCAGGTTGAGGTTGGACACGGCATCGCGCATCAGGCGGCCGATCAGGAATTCGAGAGACATGTAGTAGACGCGCTTGGCGCCGGTTTCATAAACCTTGCGGGTGGACTCCATCCACTTGTCGATGATGCGGTCACGCACCACGAGAATGGTTGCCGTCAGCCAGTCATGCGGCTTGGCGACCTTGGCATCCTTGCCAATGCGGTAGGTCAGACGCTCAATGATTTCCTCAGCGAGGATTTCTGGTCGGGAACTGCGCGGAGCTGGTGAGAGGATGATCGGCTTCGAAACAGTATTCATGTCAGGTCTCGCCAATTTTGATTTGGTTACAGTATCTTACGCCTGATTCAATCGATTTGTCGCTTACACCGACAGGGCAGTTTATGCACCGTTATCACGCACTTGCAACAAGGGAATTGGGCAAACGAAAAATTTGCGGAACCTTCATATTCGACAGGCCCAAGGGACTTGATTTCAATCGGTTTTCCCGATCTGATGGGCCGAATAAAGTTTAAACGAAAAGCCGCCCCGGTTTGTTCCGGAGCGGCTTTTTGCTGGGTTGAAATACAGGCTGCGCGGCCGTCAGTTCGTCAGCAGCGTCAGAGCCTTCGTCGCCTCCTGCGCGATGCTGGTAAAGGAGGCCACCAGTTTCTCCATGGTTTCTGCTTCATAGTAGTTGCCGCCCGGCGAAGCGCAGTATTGAAGCAGGCTCTTGCCCTTGTCTGGAGCCATGAACGCGACGGTGAAGATCTTGATGCCCGCTGTTTTGGTCGCATCGCATTGGTCACGAACATTTTGGTCGTAAGTCTTCTGCCATTCGCCTGTATTGCCCGTCATTTCGCCGTCGGTCATCAGGACGATGTAGCGCGACACGTTTTTGTTGCCCTTGGCCTTGTGTGCCACGCTTTCAACATCAGAACCGTCCTGGGCTTTCTGGACGGAAAGAGTTGCTTGTCTCATCGGTTCGGTGGCATCCGTACCGCCGGTTGCAGTAATGCCGCTTACATAGCTTGCGGTCGTCGCCGTGCCCCACGCCATGCCGCTCATGCTTTTGATCTGGGTCTTATTTGAATTATAGATAAGACCATTATTGTAAGAGTATGCGCCAGTCCGCACGAGGCTGTGATCCGGATCGGCGGTGTTCAATGCCGTAAAGAGAGCATTGGCTGCCTGCTTGAGCGCGTCGATCTTGATAACGTAGGTCTTGCACTTTGTGCCATTATACGTGGCGCAGGTGCTGGTTTTGTCGCCCATCGAGCCGGACTGGTCGAGGACCAGTTCCATCGAAAGGGCGCTCTTGGTATCGTTCGTGCCGCTCGTCGTCGAGCTCGATGCGCCGACATTCATGGTCTTGTAGCCGAGGATGCCCATGAACGGCGTAGTGGCAAGAGCGTAGGAGCTGTTCACCGTAACCTTATAGCTCTTGCTGGTTGCCGTCGTGCTGGTATCGATGTTGACGCTCGTCGCGGCCTTGATACCGTCCATGGCGGCAGTACCGACATAATTGGCCATCTGGCCGCTGACGAAATCCTTCGCAAGAGCTTCGGCGGCAGCGCTGTTAGTGGCCGTTCCGTTGGCAAGTGCGGTTGCTGCTGCAAGAGCGCCGGCGTCCGTCGCTTCCTGAAGCTCACGCTTGGACAAGATCGCGTTCGAATAGTCGATAGCCACGCCCGCAGTGCCGATAAGCACAGGCAGCAAGATGGCCGACATGATACCGAAATTGCCACCACGGTCGCGCCGCAGCCGATCAAGAAGCGAATGCAGGGTGTTCATCATGTCCACCGGTTCAAAGGAGCCCTATTAGGCTCTTGATGGACCAGATGACTTTAATGGATGCTAAAGCCGGTCTCTAAAATTGCAGGCAACTGGCTGTTTTTTCCAATTTCGGGATTATTTGAGCGGAATTACGTCCACCGCTTGCACGGAACGCTGGCTGCCATAACTCTTGAGCACACCGATAACGGGAGCGACATCGGCATAGTCGCGGCCATATGCGACGACGATATGGTCGGTTCCGGCAGGGATATTGTTGGTGGGATCGAGCTCGATCCAGCCGGCCGTCTCGCCGCACCAGACGCGGACCCAGGCATGCATGGCGTCAGCCCCTTCCAGCCGCTCCTTGCCCGGCGGCGGGATGGTGCGCAGGAAACCGGAGACGTAGCCGGCGGGAATGCCGAGGCTGCGCAGCGCGAGGATCATGACATGGGTGAAATCCTGGCAGACACCGCGCTTCAGTTTGAAGGACTCCAGCGGCGTCGTGTCGACGGTCGTCGCCTCCGGATCGTAGGTAAAATCCTTGTTGATGCGGGCGCAAAGCGCATAGGCGATCTGCATGACGGTCAGCGACGGCTGGACACAGGTCTTTGCGTATTCGCTGATCGCCTTCGTTTCGGTCAGGCGCGGACTATCGCCAAGGAAATGGTGGGGCGATTCTGAATCGAGCGACCAGATTCCGGCGACTTCCTCCGGAAGGTCGGCCAGCAGCGGAGAGAAGTCCGCCGACATGACCTGGCTTTCGACCTGCACGCGGGCCTGCATGCGGATATCGAGCGTTTCATGCGGCGAGCGCAGCAGGAAGGATGTTGCCGGATGCTGGAAGAAATCGACGAAATGCGACTGTTCGTCCGGCTGCGGCGAAATGCTGATCGAGCCCGCGACAAGCCGCTGGCGGTTCGCCAGCGAGAGCGGCATGAGGCGCATGATATGGCGCGCTCCTGACGCAGGCGTGTCGTAGGCATAGCCCATATGGAGGGTGAGATCGTAAAGCACCGCCGTCATCCGAGATAGGTCTGCGCCAAGAGGTCGGAGAGGTGTTCCAATTCGCGCTCCAGCCGGTGATAGACATCACCGCTCATCGTCTCCGGCGTCATGACGGCGAGGCCCGAATGCAGACGCATCGCCTCGCGGTAGAAGGGCGACATCTGGCCGTTCATGAAGGCGTTTGGAAGCTGCTCCACCTCGCGATGGATCTCGTTCATCTGGAAGAGGATCGAGCGCGGGTTGAGCGGATCGAGCGCCAGGAGATCGGTGACCGTCAGCCGCGCCGTGTTGACGTTGTAGCGGCGGCGATGGGTCATGACGCTGTCGCCGATTTCGAGCAGCATGTCGAGCGCGCCGTCGGGCGCTTCCGGGCCGGACATGTGGCCGAGCAGCCGCGTCATATGCAGGCCGCGCTCAATGTATCGGCCAAGCGAGAGGAAGCGCCATCCGGTGAAGCGGTACATGTTTTCATGCACGAGACCGGCAAAGCCCGCGAGCTTGCGCAGCAGGATGGTCATCGCGTGGCTGGCATCGTCACCGGCGGTGATAGTCGAGTGGAAGCGGCGGGCGGTCTTGGCGAGGTCGTTCAGCGCCAGCCAGCCATCCGGCGAGAAGCGGTCGCGGATATTGCTCGCCGAATAGACGGCGCTGTCAATATTGCGCAGCAGCGATTCCGGCACCGGCTCGGCGGTGTCGATATCGACGGCGGCAAGATATTCGGTGACGTCGGCAAGCAGCGGCTGGTTCGGGTCGGCCGCCTCGGCGTAACGTGCATGCCAGGCGCGCAGGATGCGCAGCGCCCCTTCGGCGCGTTCAATATAGCGGCCCAGCCAGAAGAGGTTATCGGCCGCGCGGCTCGGCAGGCTGCCCGGCATGTTGCGGGTGAAGCTGCCCTCGGCGGGCAGAAGAGTGTGGCGCTCGACCGGTTTGTCGCTGACGATCCAGACATCGGCCGCCGCGCCACCGGATTGCATGGCGATGGCGGCGACATCGTCTCCCGAGCCGATGCGGGCAAAGCCGCCGGGCATGATCTGCCAGCCATTGGCGGTGCGGGCGGCGAAGACGCGCAGCGACATCGGCCGTGGCGCCAGTTTGCCGTCGACCCAGGCCGGTGTGGTCGAGAGGGTGACGACTTCCTGACCGACAAGTTTTGCGCCGTCGCTCGTCAGCCAGTCCGAAATCGAATTCTTGGCCGTGGCGCGAAGCGACGAGCCGAGAACGGATTCGCCACCGTCATCGAAGAAGGGGGCACGCGAATAGGCCGGGCCGATCACCATCTTCTCGATGTTTGCCGCCACATGGTCGCGCTCATCCTTCTGGCCGCACCACCATGTGGCGATCGACGGCAGGCGAAGATCCTCGCCCAGCAGCGAGCGACAGACGGCGGGCATGAAGGCGAGCAGGGCACGCGTTTCCAGAATGCCGGTGCCGAGCGCGTTGACGATGGTGACGGTTTCGGCGCGCAGCGACTCCACAAGGCCGGGGGTGCCGATATGCGAGTTCTGGTTCAGCTCAAGCGGATCGGCATAGGCGGAATCGAGACGCCGCCACAGCACGCCGATCGGCTTCAGACCGGCGACGGTGCGCACCATGATGCGGCCGTTGACGACAGTCAGGTCTTCGCCTTCCAGCAGCATGAAGCCGAGGTAGCGGGCAATATAAGCGTGTTCATAATAGGTTTCGTTTGCCGGGCCGGGCGTCAGAACCGCGATGCGGTCGTCGCCTGAATGTTTCATCGTCTGCAGTGCATCGCGGAAGGCGCCGAAGAAGGAAGCGAGGCGGTGAACCGGCGTTTCGGCGTAGATATCGGAAAAGGCGCGGGTGGTCGCTACGCGGTTTTCCAGTGCAAAGCCCGCGCCCGAGGGGGCCTGCGTGCGGTCGGCAAGTACCCACCAATTGCCGTCAGGGCCACGGCCGATCTCGAAGGCGCAGAAATGCAAATAATGCCCGGTTGCCGGTTTTACGCCAACCAGAGGTCGCTGGAATTCCGGATTGGCAGCAATGAGGGCGGGCGGGACGATGCCCTCCTCGACGAGTTTGTTGTCGCCGTAGATATCGGCAACCATCGCTTCGAGGAGATTGGCACGCTGCACGAGGCCCGCCGAAAGAGCCTGCCATTCACGCTCGTCGATCAGCACTGGAATGTGGGAGAGCGGCCAGGCACGCTCGCCGCTGCCCTTGGCGCCGTAAGCCCGGTAAAAGACGCCGGCGTCGCGCAGATAGCGGTCGGCGCGGGCGAACCGCTCGGCCAGATCCTTTTCCGGCATGATGTTCAGATGGGCGAGGAAGCGCTGCCAGACCGGCCGGATAGTGCCGTTATTGTCCACCATCTCGTCGGCGATGCCGGGCAAGGGCTCATAGTCGAAGACCGCATCCGCGCCGGCGCGTTCTTCGATTTCGTCCCTCAGTTCCAGTGCAGGCTTCTTGCCCATCAGACCCAGTTTCTTCAAATTCCAGCGGGCCGCCTCAGATCCAGCGTGAGCGGGAATTCAGGCGAAACCGTTTCGGCGCGCGGAATGTAACCACCCGCCGTATGTCCCCACGGTTCGAAACGGGCAAGCCGCCGCGCTTCCGCTTCGTTGCCGTTGACCGGGAAGGTTTCATAATTCCGACCACCCGGATGGGCAACGTGATAGATGCAGCCGCCGATCGAACGTTTCGACCATGTATCATAAATATCAAAAGTCAAAGGCGTATTCACCGGCAGCACAGGGTGCAGGCCGGAAGCCGGCTGCCAGGCCTTGAAACGCACGCCTGCGACGGACACGCCCGATGTGCCCGTCGGCATCAGCGGTACGATTCGGCCATTGCAGGTGACGATGTAGCGCGAGACGTTGTTCGTTTCGAGCCGAACCTGAAGGCGCTCGACGGAGCTGTCGACGTAGCGGACGGTGCCGCCCGGTGCGCCTTCCTCGCCCATGACGTGCCAGGGCTCCAGCGCCTGGCGCAGTTCCAGCTTCGAGCCCTCGTATTCGACCTCGCCGCAGAAGGGGAAGCGGAATTCGAGCTGCGCTTTGAACCATTCGGGGCTGAGGTCGAAGCCATTTTCGCGCAGGTCTGCGAGCACGTCGAGGAAATCGGTCCAGACGAAATGCGGCAGCATGAAACGGTCGTGCAGGATCGTACCCCAGCGGACGAACTTGCCGTCGGCGGGGTTCTTCCAAAAGCGGGCGATCAGCGCGCGCACCAGCAATTGCTGGGCAAGTGACATGCGTGCGTTCGGCGGCATCTCAAAGCCGCGGAACTCGATGAGGCCGAGCCGTCCAGTCGGGCCATCCGGCGAGAACAGCTTGTCGATGCAGATCTCGGCACGGTGGGTGTTGCCGGTGACATCGGTCAAAAGATTTCGAAACAGTCGATCGACGAGCCAGGGCAGCGGCAGTTGACCGCGACCCGGCGCTCCGACCTGCGCCATGGCGATCTCCAGTTCATAGAGACTGTCGTGGCGGGCCTCGTCAATGCGTGGCGCCTGGCTGGTCGGGCCGATGAACATGCCGGAAAAGAGGTAGGAGAGCGAGGGATGGCGCTGCCAGTGGAGAATGATGCTCTTCAGCAGGTCCGGGCGGCGCAGGAAGGGGCTGTTATTTGGATTGGCGGCGCCGACGACGACGTGGTTGCCGCCACCGGTGCCGGTGTGGCGACCATCGACCATGAATTTGTCGGCGCCGAGCCGGGTGGCCCGCGCTTCCTCGTAGATCGCCGTGGTGATGTCGACGCAATCCTGCCAGTTGGAGGCTGGATGGATGTTGACTTCGATCACGCCCGGATCAGGGGCGACGCGGATGACGTTGATGCGCTCGTCCTGCGGCGGCGGGTAGCCTTCGATGTGAACGGGAAGCTTGAGTTCGGCGGCGGCGTTTTCGGCCGCCGCGATCAGTTCCAGATAATCCTCGACACGCTCGACTGGCGGCATGAAGACGCAGAGCCTGCCTTCGCGCGGTTCGACCGACAAGGCAGTGCGCACGGCGCCGCCTATGTCGCCAAGGGTCTGTTCGACACGGACAGCGTGGCTTTCGTCCGTCTGGAACGATGCTTCTGGCATGGCGCGGCCGGCGGGTACGAAGACGTCAGGCAATGGCGGGCGTGGTATCGTCGGATCTGCGGGGTGGATATAGGGATAGCGCGCCGGTGGGATATAGGGCAGCGTGCCGAGCGGCAGGCGATAGCCGATCGGGCTGTCACCCGGTACGAGAAAGATCTTTCCGCGGCGCGTGCGCCATTTTTCGCTGACCCAGGTCCGGCTTGCGGCGGCCTTGGCATTCCATACCTGAACGGGAAGGACATAACCCGTCGGCACGGTGAGGCCGCGGGCGAAGACGCGGGCAATGCGGCTGCGCTCCTCGGGGTCCTTCAGCTTCGAATTCGACGGATCGACATTTTCGGGAAGGCTGCCTTCCTTGATGATCCAGTCTGCAGGATCCTCGTAGGCCGGCTGCACCATGTCGGGCTTGATTGCCAGTTCCCTGGCAATCGCCGTCAGGAGCTTTTCGGCATCCTCGGCCTTGACGCCGGTATCCTTGCCTTCAGCGGCGATCAGATCGAGGTTCTGCCAGATCTGTTTGCCGTCACGGCGCCAGTAGAGAGAGAAAGTCCAGCGCGGCAGGCTTTCGCCGGGATACCATTTACCCTGGCCGTAATGCAGGAAGCCGCCCGGAGCGAAACGCTCCTGCAGCCTGCGGATCAGGCTGTCGGCCTTTTCGCGCTTGGTCGGGCCGACGGCGGCGGTGTTCCACTCCTCGGATTGAAAATCGTCGATCGAGACGAAAGTCGGCTCGCCGCCCATCGTCAGGCGCACATCCTCGGCTTCGAGGACGCGGTCGACCTTCTCACCGAGCTGGTTGAGCTCGTCCCAGCTTTCATCGGAGAAGGGTTTGGTGATGCGCGGGTGCTCGGCGACGCGGGAGACCTTCATATCGAAGGCGAATTCGGTTTCGGCCTCGCCGAAATAACCGCCGGAGATCGGGGCGGCATTGCTGTAATGCGGTGTGGCGGCGAGCGGAATGTGGCTTTCGCCGGTCAGAAGGCCTGATGTCGGATCGAGGCCGACCCAACCGGCGCCGGGCAGATAAACCTCCGCCCAGGCATGCAGATCCGTGAAATCGACCTCGGTACCCGAGGGGCCATCGAGTGCCTTCAGGTCCGGCGCCAACTGGATGAGATAGCCGGAGACGAAGCGGGCGGCGAGCCCGAGATGGCGCAGAATCTGCACGAGCAGCCAGCTGGTGTCGCGGCAGGAGCCCTTGGCGGTTTCCAGCGTCTCCTCCGGCGTCTGGACGCCGGCTTCCATGCGGATGACATAACCGATCTGCCGCTGCAGACGGGCATTGAGACCGACGATCATGTCCACCGTCGGCTGATCGGGCGACCAGTCGAGCGTCGGCAGGAGTGCCTTCAGGCGCGGGCCAGCCGGCTCAGGCATCATGTAGATCGAGAGATCTTCGCGGAGCGATTCCGGGTAGTTGAAGGGCCACTTTGTCGCTTCTTCTTCGACGAAGAAGTCAAAGGGATTGTAGACGGTCATGTCCGCGACGAGATCGACTTCGATCTTGAATTCGGTCACGGGGTCGGGGAAGACGAAGCGTGCGAGGTAGTTGCCGTAAGGGTCCTGCTGCAGGTTCACGAAGTGGTTCGACGGCGTGACCTTCAGAGAATGGCTCAAGACCCGCGTCTTCGAATGCGAGGCCGGCTTAAGGCGGATGATCTGTGGGCCGAGGCGGACCGGTTTGTCATACTGATAATGGGTCAGATGATAGATGCTGGCTTTGATCGACATATTGCTCTTTTTGTCCGCGGGCCGTTGATCGGCTTAGCTGTTCCCAAAGCCAGTGTGTGCAATGCAGCGAAAGAATGCAAGGCGGAAAGGTTAACGCGGTGACGGCTTTCAGGCGGCTCTGTTGAACGTCACTGATGCCTTCAGACCCCTACCGCCGCGGCCCGGTATCAGCACAAGCCTCGCATTGAAAAGATTGGCGATTTCCTCGACGATCGGCAGGCCGAGACCGGCGCCGGGCGCGCCGGTCTCATTGCCGCGGGAGAAACGCTTTCTGACAGCTTCCAGCTTTTCGGGTGGAATGCCGGGGCCGTTATCCTCGACTTCCAGCCTGACCGTTTCCGCATCCTCCATGATACGGACAGTCACTTCCGCGCCCTTGCCGGCATAGGCGATGGCATTGCCGGCGAGATTGCGCAGCATCTCGCCGATCAGCAGCGGCTCGGCGCGGATCATCGCAGGCCCTTCGCCCTCGAAACCGAGATCGATGCCTGCCTCGGCGGCACGCGGGATCTGCTCGCCGGTGATCTCCTGGGCAATGGCAGTGAGATCGATGGCAGCGACCGTCAGCGCTTCCTTGGCGGCCGCGGCATCGATCTTGGCCATCAGCAGAAGCTGGGCAAGGATGCGCTCGGCATGGGCAACAGCCTGATCGCCTTTGAGTGCGGCATGTTGCGCCTCGTCGAGGGAACCGGCGCGAGCTGACAGCGCAAGTTGTGTGCGGATGATCGTCAGCGGCGTGCGGAGCTGGTGGCTGGCATTGCCGGTGAAATTGCGAAGCGCATCAAGCGCCGATTGCAGGCGCACCATGAAGGAGTTGACCGTATCGACAAGTGGCTGCACCTCGCTCGGAACGGATTGCTCGATCGGATGCAGGTCGTTGGGGTTGCGCTCGCCGATAGCGTCGCCGAGCTTGTAGAGCGGCCGTAGCGCCACCGTAACGGAAATCCAGACGATGACGGCGGCACCGGCTATCATGACGGCGAGGCGCAGCGCCGAGCGGACGAGGATTGCCTGCGCCAGATGACGGCGGGCAATGGTGGTTTCGGCGACGGTGACGACGAAGGGCACGGAGCGGATGCCGGTCGAGGCGGAGCGTCCCAATGTCGCCACACGGATCGGTTCGCCGCGGAAAATGTCGTCGGCAAAGGCAGCCGTATCGCCCTGCGTTTCCTTCAATACCGGCAGCGCCTGATAACCGGTGATAAAGTTTCCGGGCGGGCCGTCGACACGGTAGAAGACGCGGTCCTGCGCCGCCGATGTCAGCATTTCCAGCGCGACATAGGGAATATCGACCTCGAGCGTGCCGTCTTCGGCGACGACGACACGTTCGGCAATGGCCAGCGCCGAGCCGGCCAACACGCGGTCGGAAACGATGTTCGAGGTCTGGACGGCTTCGCTCCAGGTATCGGCAAGCGCCAGCGTGCCGATAACGGCGGTGGAGATGAGCAGCCAGAAAAGCAGTCGGCGCCGGAGCGAATAGGCAGCCGTCATGAGGCCTCGGGCAGCTTGTCGAGATAATAGCCGATGCCGCGAGCGGTTTTTACTGTCAGGCCATGCGGCGAAAGCCTTTTTCTCAGGCGGCTGACATATTGCTCGATGGCATTGGCGGAGATGTCGTCATCGAAGGCAGTCAGTGACTGCATGATCGCTTCTTTGGCGACGACCTTGCCTGCGCGCATGAAAAGAATTTCGAGCAAGCCGAGCTCACGGGAGGGGATGTCGAGCGGCGTGGCACCGGCCGAAAAGGCGCGAGAATTCAGGTCGAGTGAGATCGATCCGAAGCTGACTGTCGAGGAATGCAAACCGGCTTGGCGGCGGAGAAGCACGCGCACACGGGCTTCGAATTCGGCGATGTCGAAGGGCTTGATGAGGTAGTCGTCGGCACCGAGATCCAGCCCCTTCACACGCTCTTCCGGCGAGCCGCGGGCCGTCAGGATCAGCACGGCAGCCCGGCTGCCGCGGGAGCGCATGGCGCGCAGCACATCGAGCCCGTCCATTTCGGGAAGGTTCAGATCGAGAATAACGAGATCGAAATTTTCCGCCGCGATGACGGCATTGGCCGAAGCCCCGTCATGGACGACATCCACCGCGTGGCCCGTGCCGCGCAAGATCGCCGACAGGCCGTCGGCCAGCGCGATATTGTCTTCGGTAAGCAGGATGCGCAACGGATGTTTCCCTCGATTTTTTCGGGGAGTTTATCAGGGATGACAGCCCGATGTCACAGCGATTCTGGGAATTGGTGAATGGAGCATGGCAGGATGGTATTTGCTCCTTTCGGCTCGGCGCATCATGGGCCCGACCGCCACGACGCCATGGGCCAGCTTCGATCCGCGCCGAGATGCCGATGGCGGGGCGCAGTCCGTCGTGGTAAGGACAAGGGAGTTCGGGGAGGCTTTGTAGATGGGGAACCTGTCGGTCGGGCTTGCGGAAAGCCCGGAAGAGATCGATGCCGTTCGGCATCTCAGCCGCGCCTTCCGACAATGGCTTTACGACAACTATCCCGACGAGCGGGCGCAGATAGAACTTTACTACAGTCCGGAAAAGTTCGAGGCGATGCTCGCCGACTTGCCGAAGATCCATGCAAGACCACAAGGGGCAATGTTCCTGGCGCAGCTGGATGGAGAGATTGTCGGCTGCGTGATGCAGCACGAGATCGCGCCGGGCATATCGGAGATGAAGCGGCTCTTCGTTTCCGAGCGGGCACGCGGCAGTGGCGCAGCGCAGGCACTCTGCGAAGCGTCCCTTGCACAGGCCAAGAAGGATGGCTACCGGATGATGCGGCTCGATACCGGCCATCGGCAGGTCGCTGCGCAGAAGCTATATCGTTGCCTGGGTTTTCGCGAGCGAGACGCCTATTACGAGATCCCTGATGATCTGAAGCCGATCCTGATGTTCTTCGAGCGCGAGCTTTGAGGACTGGCTGCAGCCACTACTGGAAGCCGACCCTTGTCTGGCTTGAGCGGCTCGGGCATTCTTGCGCGATGAGGAGCCTTTTCATTCTGTTCCTGTCCCTGGTGCCCGGCCTTGCGGCCGCGGATCAGGTCTTCTATCCGGCGAAGTCGGGCAATACCGATGCGCCGGTGCTGACAGTCTATTCCTCGCTCGACGAGCCCTTGGCGCAGCCGATGATCCGCGGCTTCCTGGAAGCCAATCCGGACGTGGCGGTCAAATATGAGGACATGCTGACTGGGGACATCTACGACCGCATCGTCAAGGAGACCGATGCCGGTCACAAAACGGCGGACTTCGCCTTCTCGTCTGCGATGGACCTGCAGGTGAAGCTTTCGAACGACGGCTATGCGCAGGTGAGCAACCTGCCGATGAGCGCCCAATGGCCGAAATGGGCGAACTGGCGCAACACCGCCTATGCGCTGACTTTCGAACCTGCTGTTTTCGTCTATCACAAGCCGAGCTTTGTTCATGAATCCGTGCCGAGTTCGCGGGCGGAATTCGTCGACTATTTGAAGCGTAAGGGCAATGAGGTCTATGGGCGGATCGGGACCTATGACATCGAACGATCCGGTGTGGGCTTTTTATTCATGGCGCGCGATCAGGAGCAGTTCGGCGATATCTGGTCGGTAATCGGGGCGATGGGGGCAGCCGGCGTGAAGCTCTATTCCACGAGTTCGGCGATCCTCGAGAGGGTGGCCGATGGGCGCTTCGTGCTCGGCTACAATATCCTCGGCTCTTATGCGGCCGACTGGGCCTCGCGCCACTCTGACGTCGGCATCGTGTTGCCGAAGGACTATACGGTCGTGATGTCGCGCATCGGTCTGGTGCCGCAGGCTGCCGCCGAGCCGGAACTCGGGCGGCGCTACCTTGCCTTCTTCATGTCGAAGGAAGGTCAGACGATCATGGCCCGAGAGTTGCAGATCCCGGCCGTCAGCCCGGAAGTGGCGGGCGAGAATACCGCCAATACGTTGCAGGAACTGCTCGGCGCACAGTTGCGTCCCGTGCCGGTCAGTCCCGGTCTGATGGTCTATCTCGATCAGGTGAAGCGGGCGCGGCTGATTGCACACTGGAACGAGGTGCTGCGGACGCAGTAAAAACCTTGCTCGCCCAATAGAAAACCTGCGGGCTGACCAAAATAAATCACATGTTCTCAATGACTAAGCGATCTTGATAAGGGATCGCCTCTCACTTTTTGGCCAGAAAAGTCGTCGCAGGGCAAAATATTTTCACGGCGTCGTAATGTCTCTAAAATGGATGCTTCTATTGGAATTTTACACCAATAAGTAATACTTATTGCCGGATTTCGACATGTTGGCGTCGTATTTTTCCAGCTGAAATTACAACTTTTGATTTTTTATTGATAATTGTGCGTGCCGTCATTTAGCGAAAATTAAGCAAAGTCCAGTGGTTATTCCTGGCATGAATTCATCGCGGCAGGCTCATTTCCGAGCGGTTGCGCAAACGGCATGATGTCGCAAACAATCTTTTTCCGGGCCGGAGCGGATGCATCTCCATGCATCTCTCCACATCTAGAGGTTTTATTTTCATGACGCGTCCAAATGTGAAGACGTCGATGATCGGCATATTTTCACTGATTGCCGTTCTGTTCGCACTGTCCGCCTTTATTTCTATTCGTGGCCTGAACACATTCAACGAGAATGCCGACCATTTCGCGACGAGCTTTCTGCCAGGTGTCTCCAAAGCGATGGACATCCAGATCGCGCGTTATTCCTTGCGTGGTTCCTATGGCGACTACGTCATGGGCCGGGCGGAAAACGGCAATGATAGTTATGAGAAAAAAATCAAGTCGAAGCAGGGAGACCTGCTGAAAGCCGTGGCCAGCTACAAGGAGCAGGTCGATACCGATGCCGAGCGCGATGCATTCGCTAAGATCGACGATGCGGCATCCAGATATGCCGCGGCCGGCGATCAGCTGATTGCGCTCGTCAAGGCCGGCGACAAAGAGAAGGCGCTCACCGTCTTCCAGAACGATATCGGTCCGATCGCCGACGATCTTGCAGCGAGTGTCGACAAGGTCGTGAAGTTCAATCAGTCGCTGGCAACCGAAGCAGGCGAGCAGAACCGCGCTGAATTCCAGACAACGCTCTTGCTGCTCACGGTTATCCTCGGCGTTAGCGCTCTACTGGTCTGTGGCGCAGCCTATTTCGGGATCGCCGGCATTGCCAACGCGATCAGCCGCATTACTGGCGCGATGCGCGCACTCGCGGGTGGCGATACGCAGGTCAGGATTGCCGATATGAACCGCGGCGACGAGATCGGTGAAATGGCGAAGGCCGTGGAAGTCTTCCGGCAGGCAGCCATCGAGAACCTGAACCTGCAGGCCGAAGCCGAGAGAAGCCGTAGGCAGGCGGAAGCCGATCGCGCCCGGCTGACACGTGAAGCCGAAGCTGCTGCCCAGGCGCGGCTCATCGAAGCGACCGCCGGCCTGGCATCGGGTCTCAAGCGCCTTGCGGGCGGCGACTTGAGCTTCCAGCTCCACGAAGCCTTCGCACCTGATTTCGAGCCGCTCCGCCACGACCTGAACGGCGCGGTTCTGCAGCTCGGTGACACGATGAAGTCCATCGCTTCGTCCGCCGGATCGATCAACACGGGCTCCCGCGAAATCGGCAGCGGTGCGGATGACCTTTCGCGTCGTACCGAACAACAGGCTGCTTCGCTCGAAGAGACCGCTGCAGCCCTTGATGAGATCACCGTCAATGTCTCCAATTCGTCGAAGCGTGCCGATGAGGCCCGTCAGGTTGCGATCCAGGCGAACGAAAGCGCCACGCGCTCCGGCATGGTCGTCGCCAACGCCATCGACGCTATGCAGAAGATCGAGCAGTCTTCGAACCAGATTTCCAACATCATTGGTGTCATCGATGAGATCGCCTTCCAGACCAACCTCTTGGCACTCAACGCCGGCGTCGAAGCAGCGCGCGCCGGTGAGGCCGGCAAGGGCTTCGCAGTCGTCGCCCAGGAAGTGCGTGAACTCGCCCAGCGCTCTGCGGCAGCCGCAAAGGAGATCAAGGATCTGATCCGCAATTCCTCGGTCGAAGTGCAGGGCGGTGTGCAGCTCGTCCGCGAGACCGGCGATGCGCTGAAGACGATCGAGAGCCTGATCGTATCGATCAACCAGCACATGGACGCGATCGCAACGTCGTCCAGAGAACAGTCGACCGGGCTCAGCGAAGTCAACAGCGCCGTCAACCAGATGGACCAGGTGACTCAGCAGAATGCCGCGATGGTCGAAGAGACGAATGCGGCAAGCGCGACGCTCGCCTCCGAGGCCGGACGCCTTCGCGAGCTGATCTCCAACTTCAAGCTGGCCGGTGGCGATACCCATTCCGCATCCGCCGACGCGGCAGTGCTTCGCCGCACGGCTTCGACGATGGTCCGCGCCAGCCAGAAGCCGGCGCCGACCTATCGCAGCAATGGCAACGCCGCCGTCCAGCAGGAATGGTCCGAGTTCTAAATCGGAAAAACATAAAGGGCGGGGTTTGCTCCTGGCAAACCCCGCCCTTTCGCATTGATGCTGCCACAGCAGCTGCGATCAGCCTTTGTGTATCACCACTTCCAGATATTCAGCCGGCACGACCATGGTGCCGTCCTTGGCGCGGTTGAAGCGGGCGATGAGCGCAAGGAAATCGTCTTCGAGAGCCGCCTTGCCCGGTTGCGGCAGAGCTTCGAAGGCCTTGTGAACAGGGCCGTACCAGGTGCGGAACACTTCCAGCCAGTGGGCGGGTGAGCGGTAGCGGAAATTATATATGCGTGACGTCGCCTCGATGTTGGCCTGGCCGCCGAACATTTCTTCCAGCCTTACCTTCGTGCCCCACAGCGCCGGCGACCTGATGCCCGGCATCGGTGGAATATGCTTGCCTATCGTCTTGAAGACCTGGCCGATGAAGCTCTCCGGCGTCCAGTTCGCCATGCCGATGCGCCCGCCCGTCCGGCAGACGCGCAGCATTTCCTTTGCCGCCTTGTCCTGATCCGGCGTGAACATGACGCCGAAGGTGGAGACGACGACATCGAAGCTTGCATCCTTGAAGGGCAGGGCTTCCGCGTCGGCCTGCTGGAAGTCCACCGCCAAGCCGTTTGCCATCGCCCGCTCGCGGCCGCGCTCCAGAAGTTCCGGCACGTAATCGGTCGAGGTCACCTTGGCCCAGCGCCGCGCAGCGGCAAGCGTCGCATTGCCGTTGCCGGCAGCAATATCGAGAACCTTTTCGCCGGAGCGCAGGTCGAGGGCTTCGCACAGATTTTCGCCGACGATCTGCAGCCGGGCGCCGATGACGGAATAGTCGCCGGAAGCCCAGGCGACCTGCTGGCGCGACTTCAAGGCGGCGAGATCGGGTGAGGGCTGTGTCACGGCATTCGCTGTGGTTTGCATGGCATGTCTCCTCTCATATCGGCAAGCGAAGGCCAGAGCCGCGGTCGCCCGCCGGTTTTCTACTGATATCCAGATATAAGCGCTGCGTTCGATCGGTCTCTTGGAGTGCCCCAGGTCTGCTTGCAGGGGGATCGTGCCTCAGGATGGGAAATTGGCCTAGTGTAGAAAATGGACTGGAGCCGATACAGAAAATGGATCAGGCGGCGTAGGAGCTGCGCACCATCCAGTTTCCGATGCTTGAGGCGAGCGACATGTCGCCGATGAAGGAGATGCGTTCCCTGGCAATCTCGGTATCGAGGCTGGAATGGCCCATCCAGGCCGAGGTCATCGCCTTCAAATCGGCGGTGACGAAGAGATCGACATCGTAACCGGGATCTGTGAGGCAGAGATCCACAGGCGTGCCCAGCCGCGCCACGAGCCAGTAATGCCGTTCGTCGCGCGGCAATTCGGGATAGGTGAACTGGATGACGCTGCGCTTGCGCGAGGGCAGGGCGGCGGCATTGACCTTGCGGCGCATGTTCCACATCAGAATGCGGGCATCGAGCTTTTCGAGCGTTACGTTGGCGTCGATATTGCGATGCGCCCAGATGCCGAGCGCATGCACGATCGGCTCAAGCTCGTTGGCGATCCCGGTGGTCCGATAGACGATCTCGCCGGTTATTCGGTTTTCCGAGCGGGTGACGAGGCCGTTTGCCTCCATCTCGCGCAGCCGCTTTGCCATGAGGGTCGGCGACATTCCCGGTACGCCGCGTCGGATCTCGTTGAAACGTGTGGAGCCGGACCACATTTCGCAGAGCAGCAGCAAGGTCCATCGTGGCTCGAGCAGTTCGCACGCCTTGGAAACCGGACAAAACTGGTTGTAACCGCCATTTGCCATCGGATCGCCCTCCGCGGCCGAGTATCGGCCAAGTTCCCGAGAGCGTCCAGTACAGACAATGTACTAATCCAGTCGCCTTTCGCGGGAAGGTAGTCGAATTACGGCAAAAAAGTGTCTTGCCGCACTGGATATCCCGCCGATGTCAGCTAAATGACAGCTTCATATGATGGCTTGGGCTACTTCCTCTCCGTGGAGGCGGAGAGTTGAAGATTTTCCGGGAGGACTTCCGCTCGCTATCAGGACAATTGCGTCCACCGATCGGTGATCTCTCCTCATTTTCAAAAATAGCACAGGCGGTCCGCTCAGCCGCAGCACGGAGGACACATCGTGAAGCATACTTTCATCGCAACTCTTTTGGCAGCGACCATCGCGCTGCCGGCCTATGCTGCCGACTACACCATCATCGCTCCGGCAGCGCCCGGCGGCGGCTGGGACCAGACGGCTCGCTCGCTGCAGACGGTGCTGCAGCAGGAAGGTATTTCCAAGAGCGTTCAGGTTCAGAACGTACCGGGCGCCGGCGGCTCTATCGGTCTTGCCCAGTTCAGCAGCCAGAGTGCCGGCAATCCGAACGCTCTCATCGTCGGCGGCTACGTCATGGTCGGCGCACTGCTGACCAACAAGTCGGTCGTCACGCTGAAGGACGTCACCCCGATCGCCCGCCTGACCGGCGAGTACGAAGCCATCGTCGTTCCGGCCGCATCCGACATCAAGACGCTGGCCGATCTCGTCACCAAGCTGAAGGCTGATCCCGGCGCCGTTTCCTGGGGCGGCGGTTCTGCCGGCGGCACGGACCACATCGCCGTCGGCCTGATCGCCAAGGCTTCCGGTGTCGATCCGACGAAGATCAACTATGTCGCCTTCTCCGGCGGCGGCGAAGCACTCGCCGCTATCCTCGGCGGTCAGGTCACGGCCGGCATTTCGAGCTACAGCGAGTTCGAATCGCAGGTCAAGGCCGGCACGCTGCGTCTGCTCGGCGTTTCCAGCGATGCCCGCATCGCCGGCGTCGATGCGCCGACCTTCAAGGAAGCCGGTACCGACGTTTCCATCCAGAACTGGCGCATGGTCGCTGCCGCCCCGGGCCTGACCGATGAAGAAGTCGCCTCGATTGCAGCAGACTTCGACAAGCTCCACAAGTCTGCTGCCTGGCAGGAAACCCTGAAGACCAAGGGCTGGGCCGACACCTACCTCGCGGGTGACGAGTTCAAGGCACAGCTCGAAAAGGATGTCTCGGCCACCGAAGGCATTCTCAAAGACATCGGTCTCGTTCAATGAGTGAAGCCGATACCCCATCGGCAACGAAGCGCCGCCCAGATTGGGCGGCGCTGGTCATTGCCGTCTTCCTCATCGCAGTCGCTGTCGTGGTGTTCTGGGACGCCTCGCATCTGAAGACGATTGCGCAATATGACCGCATCGGCCCGTCGACGGTGCCGAAAGTCGTCGCTCTCGGCCTCTTCTGTCTTGGGATCTGGACGGCAATCGAAGCCTGGCGCGGCGATTTTCCGGAACGCGAACATCAGGAAGTGGCACCCGTCATCTGGATCGTCGCAGGTCTTGCCGGGCAGATGCTGCTCCTGCGCATCGCCGGTTTCTCGATTGCGACCGGCGTGCTCTTTGCGCTGACTGCACGCGGTTTCGGCAAGCGCCAGATCTGGTTCTCGCTGCCGATTGGCATCATCATGAGCTTCATCGTCTGGGCGATCTTCTCGCAGCTCCTGCAGCTCACGCTGCCAGCCGGGCCGCTCGAACATCTGTTCTTCTGATAGCGCTCGCCTCGCGCCGGGCGCTTTCAGTTCTCTAGTTTTTGCGCGGACGGTCCTGTGCCCCCCTCAGGAGCCGCCGCTTGGGATAAAACCATGAGCACATTCGAATTCCTCTGGCAGGGCATTCTGGTTGCTGCGCAGCCGATCAACCTGCTCTACGCCTTCATCGGCGTGACCCTTGGCACTGCCGTTGGCGTGCTGCCGGGCATCGGCCCGGCACTGACGGTCGCGCTGCTTTTGCCCGCCACCTACAAGCTCGATCCGGGCGGCTCGCTCATCATGTTTGCCGGTATCTATTACGGCGGTATGTATGGCGGCTCTACGACCTCGATCCTCCTGAATACGCCGGGTGAAAGCGCCTCGATCGTCACGGCGCTCGAGGGCAACAAGATGGCGCGTGCAGGCCGCGGCGGACCGGCGCTGGCGACTGCGGCCATCGGCTCGTTCGTCGCCGGTCTCATCGCCACGCTCGGACTTGCCTTCGTCGCACCTTACATCGTGAAGCTGGCACTGGTTTTCGGTCCACGCGAATATTTCGCGCTGATGGTGCTCGCCTTCGTCACCGTCTCCTCGGCCTTCGGGGATTCGGCGCTGCGCGGTCTCACCTCGCTCTTCATCGGCTTTGCGCTCGCCATGGTCGGCATCGACCAGCAGACGGGCCAGGCTCGCCTTTCCTTCGGCATTCCCGACCTGCTCGACGGTATCGAGGTGACGACGCTGGCTGTGGCCATGTTCGCCATCGGCGAGACGCTCTATATCGCCGCCCAGGGCAACCGTGGCGAGGACAAGGTGGAAGCGGTCCGTGGATCGCTCTGGATGAATGCGCAGGACTGGGCGCGCTCGTGGAAGCCATGGCTGCGCGGCACGATCATCGGCTTTCCCATTGGCGCCATGCCGGCGGGCGGCGCGGAAATCGGCACGTTCCTCTCCTACGCCACGGAAAAGCGCCTGTCGAAGAATCCCGAGGAATTCGGCAATGGCGCCATCGAAGGCGTTGCCGGTCCCGAGGCCGCTAACAATGCTTCGGCTGCCGGTACGCTGGTGCCGCTGCTGACGCTTGGCCTGCCGACGTCAGCAACGGCGGCAATCATGCTCGCCGGTTTCCAGCAATACGGCCTGCAGCCTGGTCCGCTGCTTTTCGCGACCAACCCGCAGCTCGTCTGGGGGCTCATAGCCAGCCTGCTCATCGCCAATGCGATGCTTTTGGTCTTGAACCTGCCGATGATCGGCCTCTGGGTGCGCTTGCTGACGGTTCCAAAGCCGTGGCTCTATGCTGGCATCCTGCTGTTTGCCACGCTCGGCACCATCGGGGCCAACCCTTCGGTCTTCGAGCTCGGCATGCTGCTCGCCTTCGGCGTGCTCGGTTATATCATGCGGATCTTCGGCTATCCGATCGCGCCTGCTGTCGTCGGCCTCATCCTCGGGCCGCTGGCCGAGCAGCAGCTTCGCCGAGCGCTCGCGATCAGCCAGGGTGACGTGACCACGCTCGTCATGTCGCCGATCGCCTGCGGCCTGCTGATCGTTGCAGCTGCGGCCTTCCTCATTCCGCTGATCCTGAGATTGCGTGGCCGCGGCCAGGTTCTCTCTCAGCTTGCGGCAAATGAAGACTAAAACAAAAAGACGACCCCGACCCCTAATTCAGGCCGGCCGTGGCAACATGGCCGGCCTTTTCTCTTGTCTTTTGACAATTTCTTCCAGTCAGAACCTTACGGTTATTTGTATTTATGATATTGAAATTAAAGCCATAAATAAGAATTTCTTGTAAGGTTCTTGGGGCCGTTTTTCGTTTGCCGGCGAAAGAAATATGCGCTTTTTGCATAGCAGCGGTGATTTCCTGCGCGTTGTAGGTGCACGCAGATTTCCCCATCTAGAAAGGGTCAACCAAAGAGCGAGAGGAAAAGAAGATGTCCGCTTTCAGAAAGTCGATCCACAATGGTTTCCTGGCCCGCGCCTTTGCCGCGCTCGGTGCCGCAAACGCAGTCAGCGCCGCCGTCGAAGGTGGCCGCAAGCCGCGCGCACGCGACCTGCAAGAACTCGGTATCGATCCGGTAAGCTTCGGCCGCGTCATCCGGTAAGACTTGGCGGATGCGTAGATTGTATGCCAGATCCGATATTGAATGAATGAGCCCGCAACCGTTGGTCGCGGGCTTTGTTTTTGGGACTATGCGAGCCGCAGCGCCAGACCGCCGCGGCTTTTTGACTATCAGGCGTGCAGGCGCTCCCGCTCGGGGATATCAGCTTCTTTCTGCCGCTCTTGCCTGTTGTAGCGGATCGAGGACCAGAGCGAGATGCCGATCAGGGCCGCGCCGCCCAGGCCGGTGATGACCTCGGGAATGTGCGTCAAGGTTTGGACGTACATTATCACCGAGAGGATCAGGATGGCATAGAAGGCGCCGTGTTCCAGATAGCGGTATTCGGCAAGCGTTCCCTTTTCCACCAGCATGATCGTCATGGAGCGCACATACATGGCGCCGATGCCGAGGCCGATGGCGATGATGAAGAGGTTTTGCGTCAGTGCGAAGGCGCCGATGACGCCGTCGAAGGAGAAGCTGGCGTCGAGCACTTCCAGATAGATGAAGGCACCCAGGCCACCCTTCGCCGCCTCGCTCATCGCACGCTGCGATGCATCGAGAAGGCCGCCGATGACTTCCACCGCCAGGAAGGTCACGAGACCGTAGATGGCACAGTAGACGAAGGTGATCGCGTCTTCACCCTCCAGGAGGTAGGAGAAGAGCAGGATCAGCAGGAGCACGAAGGCGATCTCGATGCCCTTGATGGTCGCCGAACGGGCCATCACTCGCTCCAGCGAGCCGATCCAGTGGACTTCCTTCTCATGGTTGAAGAAGTAGCTGAGGCCGACCATCATCAGGAAGGTGCCACCGAAGGCTGCGATCGGCAGATGCGCATCATTCATGATGCGGGCATATTCGGCCGGCTCACGTGCCGCAAGCACGAGCGCTTCCCATGGGCCGATCTTTGCCGCGATGGCGACGATCGCCAGCGGAAAGACGATGCGCATGCCGAAGACGGCGATGACGATACCCCAGGTGAGAAAGCGATGCTGCCAGACCGGGGTCATTTCTTTCAGCTTATTGGCGTTGACGATGGCATTGTCGAAGGAGAGGGAGATCTCCAGCACGGCCAGCACGGTGCAGACGAAGAAGACGGTGGCCATGCCACCCAGCGTGCCGGTCGACTGCCAGCCGAGAAATGCGCCGAGTGCGAGGCCGAGCGCGGTAATGATGAAGGCCCAGCGGAAATAGCCGAGCGAGGATTTTTGGGATTGAGGCTGGTTCATGGCTGCACCTCGCAGCCGCAAACCGTTTTTGAAGATGGGGTGAAAACAGAAAAACGCATACCGCAACGGGCATGCGCGATTGGCATGGTGAGCTTTTTCATCGATGAAAAATCCGCCGGCTAATTTGCAGGCGGTACCGACATCACGAGAGCGCCGTAAAAACTCTCGCCAGAGGGGCCCGGCACCAGGGTTCCCCCGCAGCCGATGTCTGGATGAGGCGGCGGGTGCATCACTAGGTAGTCATGTTGCTGCATCAATCAAGATGCACGGGCGGGCAAGGTTATCGATTTCTTTGGAACCATACTGGCGCTCACCCGTTCCGTCCTAGCTGAGCCGATGAAAACATCTCAGATACTCTTGAAGGAGGGCGACGATGCATAATTCGACCCATGTTCCCGACAAACGCACGGAAGCGTCGGACCGCATGAAGCGGGCGAAACCCAATCGCATGCAGAGGGCGCAGGTTCTGCCTCCGCACCAGGTGGACCTGACACTGACCCCGGGCGCGATCCACGACATTCATGTGCCGGCGCATATGACCGGCAGCGACCTTTCCAAGGGCGGGCTTGATATCAAGGGCGACGATGCCAACGTCGCAAAGCCCGTGCGCTGAAAACCAGTTCCGCAACCGACAAGACAGGTGAAATACGAATGACGATCAATCTTGTGCCGCGGGATATCTTCATCCAGCACGAATATGAGTGGCAGGCCGTGCGCGAGGCGGCCGAACGCCGGATCGATATCGGCAAGCGCGAGACGCCATCCTTGCAGCCAGGCGGGCAAACCGCAAAGCCCGCTGCTGCACCTTCGGCCGCACAAGGCTGCTGAACACAGGGCAAAGTCTGTACGAGACGCCCGGCCATGCGCCGGGCGTTTTCTTTTCCGACGAGTTCTGGTCTGGGAAAGCGATCCACGGTCATGTCTTGCCAACCTTTCCGAAAGGATTGGGCAGCGATAATCCGGCCCATTCAAGGGAATCGGATCGATGGCCAAGACAGCGACACGCCGCCGCAAAGCGCCGGCAAAAAGGAAGAGCAGCGCGTCCTCCAGCGGCGCGATGCCCTGGATGGTGATCGGCATCGCCGCGGTGGGCGCCATTGCTGCCTATGACAATTGGAAGAGCATCCGCCCGATGCTTGGCAAGGCCCCTGCTGCAGTCATCCGTGAGGCGGCTGAAGCCAAGCCTCAGGCATCCAAGGAGGCGCCGAAGCAGGTCGCCGTTGCAGCTCCTGCTGTCAAGCCCCGCCAGACGAACGATCCAGTACCACCTGCAGCGATTCCCTCGGCTCCAGTGCCGGTGGCAAAGATCGTGCCGGCCTCTATTTCTCCTGCTTCCCCATCCGCATCGGAAACCGCCAAGGCGGCTTTCGGATATTGCGGACAGGGCGAGCATATCAATTGCGTCGGTGACGCCGGCACCTTCTGGTACAAGGGCGAGAAGATCGTCATTGCCGATATGGTCAGCCCGGACGTGGACCGTGCGCGATGCGAAGACGAACGGAAGATCGCCTTTGCCGCCAAGTCGCGATTACTGGCGCTGCTGAATGCCGGTCCGTTCAACATGAATGCCGTCGGCAAGGCAGATGACCGGGGTGCGCCGCGTGTCATTTCGCGCGACGGGCGTTCTTTCGGCACGCGGCTTATCGATGAGGGTCTGGCCAGGAAGCCGGGATCTGCCGGCGGTTCCTGGTGCGCTTGACGCCGCCTGTCTGACGATCGTTTATTTACGCGGTTATTTCCGCGCTGGCGCCTTGCCGCTGGTGCGGAAGCTGCCGGTGAAGGCCGAATCCTTGCTTTCGGCCGTGCATTCGATGGCGGTCGGCTTACCGGAATAAGGATTGCCGAAGGTGCACGAACCGGCAACCTTCACTTCACCTGTCATCTTATTTCCAACGCCCGTGGTGACAAGGCTGAGCGGCAGGCGGGCATTGCCATTGGACGCGGGCTTGATGCCCTTCCCATCGCCCTGGAAGCCCAGCAGCTTGCCATCAGAGGTGAAGATGAAGGTCACAGTGCCGTTGACGAGCGTCACGCTTGCCAGCTCGCCCTTGCAGCCCTTCGTGGCATCGAATTTCGCGACGACCAGCTTCTGGCACTTGCCGCCAAGGGCAATGACGCCGGGTGCACCCGGAAAATTGTCGTCGGCCTGCGCCGCAGCTGCAAAAGCGAGGGTGGAAAAGGCGGCGATGGCAAGCGCAGATAATTTCATTTCGATTCGAACCCCATGTCCTGACGAGGCGAATCAACGCCTCGGGCTCGATTATCGCGCATGGCATGGCTCTGTGTCCGAATTTGGTTTCGATCCCTTCGGATATGATTTGAGGAGAGCCAGCGCAGGTGGCTTGGTCTGGAATGCGAATCCGACAACTTTAAACGGGAAACTAAAGAGGCCTTTCGATTTCTCGAAAGGCCTTTGCTTTTCAGCGAATTAGGATGGTGGGCGTGACAGGGATTGAACCTGTGACCCCTACGATGTCAACGTAGTGCTCTCCCGCTGAGCTACACGCCCATCCGATGGCGGCGCATAGATCACAAAACCTCCGGAGCCGTCAATAGGCTTTTTTGAAGTTTTGTGACGAGCCGCCAAGAAGCCTTATGCTGCAAGCATCTTGTTGACCTCGTCGACGAGATCGCGCAGGTGGAAAGGCTTGGAAAGGACCTTTGCATCCTTCGGAGCCTTCGAATCAGGGTTCAGTGCAACGGCTGCAAAACCGGTGATGAACATGACCTTCAGGTCGGGATCGAGTTCGGTCGCACGGCGCGCCAGCTCGATGCCATCCATTTCCGGCATGACGATATCGGTCAGCAGCAGCGAGAAGGGCTCCTCACGCAGGCGGTCATAAGCGCTAGCGCCGTTGTCGTAGGAAAGGACCTTGTATCCGGCCTTTTCGAGCGCCTTCACGAGGAAGCGGCGCATGTCATTGTCGTCTTCGGCGAGAAGTATCTTCTGAGTCATTAATCCGGACCGCTGATCACTGATGTTTTTATGGGATACCCAGCCGTCTACACTAAACTTCGCCCGGTAAACAACCGGTGAAATCGCCCTAGCCACGACCGCCATCCCTTCTATGTAGTATGGACTTAAGGGCAGGCAACTGGCAACATAGCCGTCATAGCCACTTGATGACATGGTAAAGAGGGCAGAAAGTGCCGGAAATACGCGAATACGAGCTTTTTGAAGTGCATGAGCCCGTGTCGCAGACCATTCCCTTCGTCTACAACTCCCCTCATAGCGGCCGTATTTATCCACCGGAATTCATCGCGCAGTCGCGGCTGGAAGGTATCTCGATACGCCGGTCCGAAGACCACTATGTCGATGAGCTGTTCGGTGCGGCCGTGGACCTCGGTGCGCCACTCCTCCTTGCGAATTTCCCGCGCGCCTACCTGGACGTCAATCGCGAGCCCTATGAGCTCGATCCGCGCATGTTCGACGGGCTGTTGCCGCCCTATGCGAACATCAACTCGCTAAGGGTTGCGGGTGGACTTGGCACCATTCCGCGCATCGTGGCTGAGAACATGGAAATCTACGCGCGCCGGCTGCCCGTTCAGGAGGGGCTGGAACGTGTCGAAAGCGTCTACAAGCCCTATCACTCGACGTTGCGGCGACTGATTGCGCGCACGCATGTACAGTTTGGCTTCGGCGTCCTGATCGACTGCCATTCCATGCCGGGCAATGTGCGCGTTGCCGGCAGCAATGCGCGGCCCGATTTCATCATCGGCGATCGTTACGGCACCAGCGCTTCGGCAGAGCTTTCGCGTACCGCAATCGGCATCCTCGAGGAAATGGGGTTTGCGGCGATCCGCAACAAGCCCTATGCCGGTGGCTTCATCACCGAACATTACGGCCGCCCGTCACGCGGGCTGCATGCGCTGCAGATCGAGGTCAACCGTTCGATCTACGTCGATGAGGTCACGCTGGAGAAGCGGCCCGATTTCGACATCGTTGCAACCGCCGTCACGTCGTTCATGCGGCAGATGGCCGACTACGTCGAGAAATTCTCCGGCGACCGGGCGCTCGCGGCCGAGTAATTTCTACCTTCAGATACCGTTCGGAACCCGCACTTCATTAAACCTTCGAAGGCTTTCCGCTGAATTTCCCATAGTAGCTAAACCTCAAGTTTCTTTGACTTGAGATGATTGTACGTGCGGTGTCGGGCATTGGATATGCTGGGTGGTTAACCATTGGCGTCTTTGAGATAGGGAATAGACTTATCTCTTAGATGCTTGCGAAGGGCTGGGGTCAATTTCGTGCACAGGTCGCGCGACTCTTTGCGGTACGTCGGCAGTAACTCGAATATCGAGTTTGTGAGAGTGTCTAATTCCATAATGATGATCTGAGACGTCACATCAAGTGGTGTGGTGTGGCTCATTATTTCAGGGCCCGTGACGGTTCCTTCGGTCACACGGGTTCGCAGTTCGATCTTTCTATCGTTAAAATCATTGAAAGCATCACAAATTGATTTGTGGCGCATCGTAAGGGTCAGCAATTCTTGTACAAGTTCGTATTCGCGGGCTTCTATGAAAACAAGCAACTCGTCTGGCTCGATCACTATCTGTTCCAATTTTCCAGATATAAGTGGAACACGTGTCCATAGATCTAATTTCGCGCTGGGATTTGTTCCTTTAGCTTTGTTATCTGCGCTTTTGATATGCTTCAACAAGTATGAGAAGCTGTTATTGATCAGTGTGGCTTTGAGAGCAACGGCAATAGCCTCGCTCTTTCTCTTCTTACGATGTTCACGCCCGGCGAAATATCCAGTAGTTGCCATCGTAATCATGCCACCGATTAGAACTCCCCAAACTTCTAAGGGGATAGCTTTCAGCGCCGTAAGCAAAAAATTGGTGACAGCCGCGAAGGTCATAGGTTCCTACCATCAAACACGAATCAAGTGCTTTCGCGATAGCCTAATTGAGTTGTGCATCGCGCTAAACCGCTCTTTAAGTAAGTGTAATAGGTGTTTCTTTGCACCTTTCGGAGACAGCAATTATGGGTCAGTTACCTGATCAACAGACACGCAAGAAGAAAGCGTCAAATAGCGCGACGATTTTCGTTTCCGTGAGTCTCGCCAGTGCGGTCTGGTTGGTAGCCGGGATCGTAGTTCTAGGTCATGTGGCGCAGTCGCCTAGTTCCTGTAACGGCACATTTAGCTGCCTGACGCTGGACGGTTGGGGCACGTACCTATCGGGCGTGTTCGCCCCGCTAGCGTTTTTCTGGCTCGTTGCTACGGTATGGATTCAATCTCGTGAGCTAGCGCAACAGCGCGAAGAACTCGCGCTTACTCGCAAAGAGTTCGAGCACAATCGAGAAGTCATGAAAGCGCAGTCGGATTATGTTGGCGCGCAAACCGATATTGTTGTTCGCGATCAAGCTGATCACGAGCTTTTGATGCTACTTCGATTGTTTCGAACCTGGGCTATGCGCGCCTTGCGTAAGGTGGAACTGTTTTCTGAAAACCGGAAAGACAAAAGTGAATTCACTAGAGAAATGCCAGATGATCCGGTGGACTTCATCGTCGCGCTTACCTCTCGACTGTCTCTACCGATATTCCAGGTTACAATGTTCGAAGACAACGGAGAGTATCTAAATTTATTCAAGCACTTGAACTCTGAAACGATGAATGAGTTAGCTGATCATCTGGACCGGATTATCGCCATGAAACCTCGCGTGAGTCCTTCGAATGCCGCACTCATCGACCATGTTAAAAGCACTGTTTCTACACAAGACATTCGACAGGTGGCGCAAAAGCTCCCGAGCATGATGGACGATCTCTCAAACTTATTTGTCCCTAATGAGAAAGCGACTTGATCCGTTAAAACGCGTATTATTTCACGGATATGCGATGGTGAATGACAGCCAGTCCACCGCACCTAATCAAATGCCTGATTCTAAACAAAAAAAGACCGCCTTTCGGCGGTCCAAGTCTAGGGAGGAAACACCCAAGGAGGGTATTTACAGTCAGAAGACTGTAGGTAAGAAACTACTGCTGCATTGCACAATTGTCAAGCATTATATTGCACTGCAAAATATTTAGGCAGCTAATCGGAAATTGCCTGTTGTGTTTGCATTCCGCCGATTTTTCGCTATGAAAAACGCCATTTCCCGCCAGCTATGTGGATTTCTCCATGCTTCCTGACCGTTCGTTCTTCAACCGTCTCGCCGAAGCTGCCAAGGCGGAAACCCTGCCGCGTTTTCGCTCGGGCATCAATGTCACCAACAAGCTGTCATCCGGCTTCGACCCGGTCACTGAAGGCGACAGGGCGGCGGAGACGGCCATCCGCGCGCTGATCGAGGCGCATTTCCCCGAGCACGGCATTCTCGGCGAAGAGCATGGCAATGTCGGCCTCGACCGCGAGCATGTGTGGGTGATCGACCCGATCGACGGTACGCGCGCCTTCATTTCCGGTGTCCCGGTTTGGGGGACGCTGATCGGCCTGCAGAAGAATGGCCGGGCGGTTGCCGGCATGATCGAGCAGCCTTTCACCGGCGAACGTTACTTCGGCGATGAAAACGGTTCGACCTATAGCGGGCCTGAGGGCGAACGCCGGCTGCAGGTGCGTGATTGCGGCGCTCTTTCCAATGCTATCCTTTTCACCACATCGCCGCATCTCTTCGTCGGCGAGGAGATGGAGAAATATCGCGAGATCGAAAGTCAGGTGCGGCTCTTCCGTTATGGCTGCGACTGTTACGCCTATGCGCTGCTAGCGGCAGGCCATGTCGATCTCGTCATCGAGAACAGCCTCAAACCCTATGATGTCGGTGGGATCATCCCTGTCATCGAGGGCGCCGGCGGAATCATGACCACCTGGGATGGCGGACGGCCGGAAAACGGCGGCTCCATTATCGCGGCCGGCAGCAGGGCGGTCTACGAAGAGGCGATCGCCATCCTGCAGCGCTAACCCATGTCGTTCAAAAGTGTGCAGCGGTTTTGCGATAACGACATGCGTAAAACAAGAAATTTAAGCATGGCGAGCGAATCCTGGAGATCGCTATGGGTTTTTAAGTTCAGACGCCGATTGCCGTCACGTCATCAGTCGCCTCGGCATCGCTGCCGGGAATGAAGGCGTGGAAGGCGGCAAGTGCGGCGGTGCGATACATATCCCTTTCCTGGAATATCTCGTGGCGGGCGCCGTTGATCGGGACGAGCTGACCGGCGCGGAAATAACGCGAAAGCCTCTCCTGCACCGTATAGGGCACCAGCCCGTCGCGTGTCGGGGCAATGACGATAGAGGGAATGGTGATCGAAAATAGATGATAGGGCTGGGTCACCCGGTCGATCGCCTTCATGCATTCATACATCCAGCGCGCGGTTGGCGCTCCCAACGCAAGCTCCGGGTGGGCTTTTGCTATAGCCGCATTACGCTCGAAGCGTGTTTCGTCCGATGTGAGCGGATTATCAAGGAACTGCAATTCCTTCATCTTGCCGAGCGGCAAGCCGCCAAGACCGACGGCGCAGAGCGCTGTCGAAAGCGTGCGGATGACACCCTGCGAAGCTGACTGGCCTATGAGGCCGAGAAAAGGGGCGGAAAGCACCATGCGGTCGATACGCGTAGAGAGATAAGGTGCGGCGGAAAGGGCAATCAACGCGCCTGTGGAATGAGCCAGCATATAGAAGGGCAGGCGGGTATCCGGGAGCACGACCTTTTCGAGGAAGGTATCGAGGTCGCGCTCGTAATCGGAAAAGCGACGGATGTGGCCATGATTGCGCTTCTTGATCAGCCGGGGCGAGCCACCCTGACCGCGCAGATCGAAAGTCGCGACCCAGAGGCCCTTGGCGGTGAGATCGCGGATCGTCTCGAAATACTTTTCGATATATTCGCTGCGCCCGTGCAGGAGGACCACTGTTCCATGAGCGACCGGTGTCTGCGACCGGAAGACGGCATAACGCAACCTATGGCCGTCGTAGGTCTCGAAAAAACCTTCGGTCCGGTTCTCCGGCACCGGATTGTCTGGGGTCGAATAAAGAACCTGTTCCATAGGCAGAATGTTTCTTCGCGTGAGAGATATACTAGGGGATAGCGCAGGGGCCGGGAAAATCAATGACGAAATTGCGGTTTAATATAAGTGAAGTATAATACATTGAGATTTTTCTATACGGCAAGCTTCGCGAAAGCAGAGACACGCTATGGTTAGTGCGAACGAAGGATTTGTCCCGGCATGAGGCCGGTTATCCGCACGTTCATGACTGAAGATTGGGGCGCCGGGAGGCTGGCCATGAGTTCGGTTTCTTCCGTCGGGTCTGTCAATTCCGGCGTCCACCAATCAACCGGTCCGCAGCGACCGGAGTCCATTCTCGACTATCTGCAGTCGAATTATCTCAATATCGATCCGCCGGATATGCATCTGGCGATCCTGAAACTTTTCAGCGATAGTCCGAAGTCACAGGCAGCTTTCACGCGGGAATATGCTGCCGTCATGGCAATGCCGCAGAATGCCGACATTTCGCCGGAAAACGGTCAGTTCCTTGCGCTCGAGCAGATGATCGTTGACAACCGCGACGCCTTTCCGGCGGAGGGTTTCACGATCAGCACAAAGTTGCCGGGCGGCGGTTCCATCGTTGCCGAAGTGCCGCCTTCAAACAGCGGCGGCAAGGAGAGCAGCAGCCCTTTGTCTATATTTTCAAGCAGTGATTCAGCCACGCTGTCGCGCATCGTCAACGCTCTCATGCTGAGCCATCAAGATGCCGGAGCAGACAGGCTGGATGCGACGCAGGATCAGCTTGCAGAGCTTTACGCCTGAAGAAAAGAGGCCGGCGGAGCTGAGGGAGCTCTTGGCCGGCCGAATTTAGGCTGAAGAAGAAGGGACGATACACTTCAGCCTTCGGGCCAGTGTCACCCGATGACTCTATTTCTAGACAGCAGCGCCTGAACCTTCGCCGAACCTGCCGTTCATGCGGGGTTCACGCAGCCATCACGGGTGCTTTGAAAAGGGGCTTGAAGTCTCAGAAAGCCATACCCATCTGAACTTTGCGGACGCCAGAAGGGTCCGCGCAACCGTCCCGAAGCCGCCAAGAACGGGGTTTCAGGGGCATGATATCGCAACCCGTCGCTTCCCTAGGAGGACATCATGCGTCACGTAGACTTTTCTCCCCTTTATCGTTCCACCGTCGGTTTCGACCGCCTCTTTACCATGCTCGACAGCCTCTCCCAGCCGGAGCAGGTTCCGAGCTATCCGCCGTACAACATCGAGCGGACCGGTGAAAACACCTACCGTATCACCATGGCCGTTGCCGGCTTCGACGAAACCGAACTCTCCATCGAATCGCATGCCCACGCGCTCATCGTGAAGGGCGAAAAGCGCGAAGAAAATGCCGATGGCAGCGAGTTCCTATATCGCGGCATCGCAAAGCGCGCCTTCGAGCGCCGCTTCCAGCTTGCCGACCATGTCGAAGTGACCGCCGCTTCCCTGAAGAACGGCCTCCTGCACATCGACCTTCTGCGCAGCATCCCGGAGGCTCTCAAGCCCCGCAAGATCGCTATTGCCGCTGAGCCGGTCGAAGCTCCGAAGGCGATCGAAGCACAGGTCGTCAACAACTAATCCGCTTTGATGGATCAGATGGAAACGGCGCCCTCGCGGGCGCCGTTTTTGTTTGCGGTCATTTTGTTCAATCAGGCTGGGCTTGCCGCTTCTTCAAGCTGCTTTTCGGTTGCCCGGCGGGCTGCGGCTGCCGCATATTTCTGGGCGATGACGGCGCAGACCATCAACTGGATCTGATGGAAGAGCATCAGCGGCAGGACGATTGCTCCGATCGACTGGCCAGCGAAGATGACGTTTGCCATCGGAACGCCGCTTGCGAGGCTCTTTTTCGACCCGCAGAAGGTGATGGTGATCTCATCGGCCCTGTTGAACCCCAACCAGCGGCTGCCATACATGGTGATAACGAGAACGAGCGCCAGCAGCACCATGTCGGCGATGATGACGGCGGCGATGTCGCCGATCGAGAAGGTGTGCCACAAGCCCTCGACGACAGCCGTCGAGAAAGCCAGGTAGACGACCATCAGGATGGAGCCGCGGTCGACCGGCATGAGGATCTTCTTCTTGGAGCGGATCCAGTCGCCGATCCAGGGCTGCAGGATCTGGCCAACGACGAAGGGGGCGAGAAGCTGGAGCAGGATCTGTTCGAGCGCGTCGAAGGAGAAGCCGCCGTGGCCGCCAACCGAAAAGAGCAAGCCGACGAGCAACGGCGTCAGAAACATGCCGAAAATATTGGACGCCGAAGCCGAGCAGATCGCTGCCGGCACATTACCACCCGCCATGGAGGTGAAGGCGATCGAGGACTGCACAGTCGACGGCAGTACGCAGAGGAAGAGGATGCCGAGATAAAGCGGCTGCGGCAGGATCGAATCCGGGATGAAGCCTATCGCCAGGCCGAGGATCGGGAAGAGGCCGAAGGTGGTCAGCAGAATGACGAGATGCAGCCGCCAGTGTAGCAGGCCAGCGATGACGACATCACGCGAGAGTCGCGCGCCGTGCAGGAAGAACAGCAGCGCAATGGCGAAATCAGTCGCCACACCGAACCAGCCGGCAAAGGTGCCGCTTGCTGGGAAGATTGAGGCGAGGATGACGGTGCAGACGAGCAGGATCGTGAATGTATCGGGTAAAAAGCGGCGCATGGCGGTCTCGCTGGAATAATGAGTCATTGTTTTGTCGCTCATTATGATCCAGGATGCAAGGAATAACAGTTATCACGAATATGGATCATATTCATGCTGGATCTCTCGCAGCTACGCAGTTTCGTCACCGTCGAGCAGATGGGCAGCTTCACGCTGGCCGCCGAGAGGCTGGGCCTCGGCCAGTCTACGGTCAGCCAGCATATCCAAAGGCTGGAGACGTCGCTCGGGCGTCGGTTGCTGGAGCGCGATACGCACAAGGTCGTGCTGACCGGTGATGGCGAGACCTTGCTGTCGCATGCGCGGGCGATGCTGTCGATCGAGGGGCAGGTGCAGTCGCTGTTCAAGAGCGGCAGTCTGCGCGGACGCCTGCGGCTCGGCGTTTCCGAGGATTTCGTGACGAGCCAGCTGCCGGCGGTGCTGGAAGATTTCGTGCGATCGCATCCTTCTGTCGATCTGGAACTCACGGTGGCGCTTTCCGGTGTGCTCTACGAAATGCAGGATGCGGGAGCGATCGACTTAGTGCTTGCCAAGCGAAGGCTCGGTGATGAGCACGGAAAGCTCGTTTACCGGGAGCCGCTGGTGTGGCTGGCGCGGGATCCGGAACATGTGCTCGCATCTGGCCCACTGCCCTTGATTGCTTTCCCGCCGCCGAGTGTGACGCGCGCCATTGCGCTGGAAGCGCTCGGCCGGCATGGCGTGGCCTGGCGCATCGTCTGCACCTGCGGCAGTTTGAGCGGGCTGACGGCCGCGGCGCGTGCCGGCATGGGGGTGCTCGTGCAGCCGCGCAGCATGGCGCCCTCGGGGTTGAAGGAAATCGCGCCGGCCCGGCTGCCAGTGCTGGAGGATGTCGAGTTCGTACTGGTACCGCGAAAGGGAGCCGATCAGGCGCTCGTGGCGGCACTTTCGGATGATATTCTGAAGAAGGTCAGAGGCTTGCGGTCGGCCTGAATACTTTCAATCGAAAATCCCGCCGGTAAAGGCGGGATTTTCGTTTTCGAATCCGGCATTTGCGAAATCAGGCCGCCAGACATTTCAGGAAGCCGTCGACGTCGGCTTCGGTCGTTGCGAAGCTGGTGACGAGACGGACAAGAGTTTCGCCCTCTGAAACGAGATCCGGCATGCCGGCCGGGATAGGCCACTCATAGAATTTTGCGCCCTTGCTCTCAGCCGTTTTTGCCGCCGATTTCTGAATGACCGCGAAGACTTCGTTCGAGGCCGTCGGCCAGGCGAGGCGAGCGGAATTGCTGGCGCCGATGCCGGCACGCAGGCGGTCTGCCATGCCGTTGGAATGGCGGGCGAGATCGAGCCAGAGGCCGTTTTCGAAATAGGCATCGAACTGGGCCGAGATAAAACGCGACTTGGAGAAGAGTTGGGCGGCGCGCTTGCGGATGAAGTGCATTTCCTTGGCCTGCTCCGGATTGAAGAAGACGACTGCTTCCGCGCACCAGCAGCCATTCTTCGTACCACCGAAGGAGAGGATGTCGACGCCGCGCTTCCAGGTCATTTCGGCTGGGGTGGCGCCGAGCGCCACCAGTGCATTGGCGAAGCGGGCGCCATCCATGTGGAGCGGCAGGTTGCGCTTCTTCGATATGGCGGCGATCTCGCCGATCTCCGGCAGGGAATAGACGGTGCCGATCTCGGTCGTTTGGGTGATGGTCACAGCGCTGGCGCGGCCATGACGGAGGGCATCCTCGGGGAAGTGCGCGATCCTTGCCGAGAGCCTGCCCGGATCGATCTTGCCGGCTTCGCCGTCGACGGCCATGAGGCGGGCGGAGCCGGAGAAGAATTCCGGCGCGCCGCATTCATCCTCGATAACATGGGCTTCCGAATGGCAGAAGGTGATTCCGCCGGGGCGCTGGACGCTCGCCAGCGCCAGGGAGTTGGCAGCGGTTCCGGTCGCAACGAAGAAGACGGAAACCCCGCGCTCGAAGATTTCCGAAAAGCGGGCTTCCACTTGTCTGTCGAGATCGCTGTTGCCGTAAGCGGCGGCAAAACCGGTGGATTCGGCGAGCAGGCGTTCGGCAATGGATTTATGGGCGCCGGCCCAGTTGTCGGAAGCAAAAAACATGGAAGAAACCATTGAAAATGATGGGGCGGGAGTTCGGAAAGGGACATTACGCCAAAGCTTCACAGGATCAAGCGCGGAAGTCCTGATCCATCACAGAAATTGAATCGCGTAATCAAAAAACAAAATACTTTCTCGATGAGCAATTTTATGTCGCTGTTTTGGCCGATTTGGCAATCTTCCGTCGCAAATTGACGTTTTTTTAAGAGCACGCTCTTGCGAAGAGGAATTGTTTCTGTCATTGAATTGATGAACTAGGACAGGGTTGCTGTCCTATTTTGGCCTTCCCGGCCGGAGAGGCGCCGAAAGCCCTGGAACGGAGCGGCTTTCACGCTATAGTTCTTTCGAGCGCTGAGCCTTCATATGGCGGCGCGCGGAGGCGAATGGCAGGCGCGGAACGCGGCGGTTTGCTTTCCCTGAAAAGCAGACATCTGCGACCGGATCTTCACGATGCAACAGCGCTGTCACGCGCCGGACCTATCTTTAAAGGTACGGTGCGCGACGAAAAGCCGCCCGCAGCCCCGCGGGCTTCGACAGGAGGAAAGACGATGACGAAGACGCCATCCACGCAGATTGACCAGTTCGCAGCAGCAGATGTGCGCGCAACGGCCAATACGCGTAAATCTGCCTCCGGCCTGCCGAAAAAACAGGGGCTCTACGATCCACGCAACGAACATGACGCCTGCGGTGTCGGCTTCGTCGCGCATATGAAGGGCCAGAAGTCGCACCAGATCGTCAAGGACGGTCTCTTCATTCTCGAGAACCTGACGCACCGCGGTGCCGTCGGCGCCGATCCGCTGATGGGTGACGGCGCAGGCATTCTCGTGCAGATTCCCGATCGTTTCTTCCGCGAGGAAATGGCTCAGCAGGGCATCACCCTGCCGAAGGCCGGCGAATATGGCGTCGGCCACATCTTCATGCCGCGCGACGAAAAGCAGATCGAGCACTTCAAGAAGGTGATCAAGGACGTCATCACCGAAGAGGGCCAGGTTCTCATCGGCTTCCGCGACGTGCCTGTTGATAATTCCTCGCTCTCGAAGGCGCCGGCGATTGCCGCGACCGAGCCGCATCACGTGCAGGTCTTCATCGGTGCGGGCAAGGATGCCGCCACGAACGATGAATTCGAGCGCCGGCTCTTCACGCTTCGCAAGGTGATCTCTAACCGGATCTACGATGAGTTCGACGGAGAGGAGAGCCACTTCTATCCGGTGTCGCTGTCGAGCACGACCGTCGTCTACAAGGGCATGTTCCTGGCCTACCAGGTCGGTGCCTATTATAAGGACCTGTCGGACCCGCGCTTCGAGAGCGCCGTGGCACTCGTACACCAGCGTTTCTCGACCAACACCTTCCCGTCGTGGAAGCTTGCGCACCCGTACCGCATGGTCGCCCATAATGGCGAAATCAACACGCTGCGTGGCAACGTCAACTGGATGGCGGCGCGCCAGGCCTCTGTCTCGTCTCCGCTGTTCGGCGAGGATATCTCCAAGCTCTGGCCGATCTCTTATGAAGGCCAGTCGGACACGGCCTGTTTCGATAACGCGCTCGAATTCCTCCTGCGCGGCGGCTATTCGCTTTCGCATGCGGTCATGATGCTGATCCCGGAAGCCTGGGCCGGCAACCAGTCCATGTCGCCGGAGCGCAAGGCATTCTACGAATATCATGCCGCCCTCATGGAGCCGTGGGATGGACCGGCTGCCGTCGCCTTCACCGACGGCAAGCAGATCGGTGCGACGCTCGACCGCAACGGCCTGCGTCCTGCCCGTTATCTCGTCACCGACGACGATCGCGTTATCCTCGCCTCCGAAGCCGGCACGCTGCCGGTTGCCGAAGAGAGCATCATCCAGAAGTGGCGCCTGCAGCCGGGCAAGATGCTGCTGATCGACATGCAGGAAGGCCGCATCATCTCCGACGACGAGGTGAAGGCGCAGCTTGCGAACGCGCATCCCTATCGCAGCTGGCTGAACCGCACGCAGCTCATCCTTGAAGACCTGAAGCCGGTCGAACCGCGTGCGCTGCGCCGAGACGTCTCGCTGCTCGATCGCCAGCAGGCCTTCGGCTACACGACGGAAGACACCAAGATCCTGATGTCGCCGATGGCGACGACGGGTCAGGAAGCGATCGGCTCGATGGGCACGGATACGCCGATCTCGGCCATGTCCGAGAAGTCGAAGCTGCTCTACACCTACTTCAAGCAGAACTTTGCGCAGGTGACGAACCCGCCGATCGATCCGATCCGCGAAGAGCTCGTCATGAGCCTCGTCTCCTTCATCGGCCCGCGTCCGAACATTCTCGACCACGAAGGCATGGCAAACGCCAAGCGCCTCGAGGTGCGTCAGCCGATCCTGACCAATGGCGATCTCGAAAAGATCCGCTCGATCGGTCACACGGAAGACCGTTTCGACACCAAGACGCTTGACTTCACCTATGATGTGGAGCGCGGCGCCGAAGGCATGCCGGAAATGCTCGACCGTCTCTGCGAGCGGGCGGAAGCGGCCGTCAAGGGCGGTTACAACATCATCGTGCTTTCTGACCGCCAGATCGGCCCTGATCGTATCGCGATCCCGGCGCTGCTCGCGACCGCTGCCGTGCACCATCACCTGATCCGCAAGGGGCTGCGCACCTCGGTCGGTCTCGTCGTTGAAACCGGTGAGCCGCGTGAAGTGCACCATTTCTGCCTGCTGGCCGGTTATGGTGCCGAAGCGATCAACCCCTATCTCGCCTTCGACACGTTGCTCGACATGCATGCCAAGGGCGAATTCCCGAAGGAAGTCGACGCCAGCGAAGTCGTCTACCGCTACATCAAGGCTGTCGGTAAGGGTATCCTGAAGGTCATGTCCAAGATGGGCATCTCGACCTATCAGTCCTATTGCGGCGCGCAGATCTTCGATGCGATCGGCCTGCAGTCGGAATTCGTCGACAAGTATTTCTTCGGCACGGCGACGACCATCGAAGGAGTCGGTCTGGAAGAAATTGCCGACGAGACGGTCATTCGCCACAAGTCGGCCTTCGGCCGCGACCCGATCCTGGCGAGCAACCTCGATATCGGCGGCGAATATGCCTACCGCATGCGCGGCGAAAGCCATGCCTGGACGCCGGATGCCGTGGCTGCCCTGCAGCATGCGGTTCGCGGCAATGCCGAGGATCGCTACCGCGAATTCGCCGAGATGGTGAACACGTCGGCGCTGCGCATGAACACGATCCGCGGCCTCTTCAAGATCAAGAGCGCCGAGGCACTCGGCCGCAAGCCGGTGCCGGTCGACAGCGTCGAGCCGGCGGTCGATATCGTCAAGCGCTTCTCCACGGGCGCCATGTCCTTCGGCTCGATCAGCCGCGAGGCGCATACGACGCTCGCCATCGCCATGAACCGGATCGGCGGCAAGTCGAACACTGGTGAGGGTGGCGAAGAGAGCGATCGCTACATGCCGCTGCGGGATGGTTCCTCGAACCCCGAGCGTTCGGCCATCAAGCAGATCGCGTCCGGTCGCTTCGGTGTGACGACGGAATATCTCGTCAATGCGGACGTGCTGCAGATCAAGGTTGCGCAGGGCGCCAAACCCGGCGAAGGCGGCCAGCTGCCCGGTCACAAGGTCGATGCAGTCGTTGCCAAGACCCGTCATTCGACCCCGGGTGTCGGCCTGATTTCGCCGCCGCCGCACCACGACATCTATTCGATCGAAGATCTGGCGCAGCTGATCTACGACCTGAAGAATGTCAACCCGACCTCGGATGTCTCGGTCAAGCTTGTCTCGGAAGTCGGTGTCGGCACGGTTGCCGCCGGTGTCGCCAAGGCGCGCGCCGACCACATCACGGTTGCCGGTTTCGATGGCGGTACGGGCGCTTCACCGCTCACCTCGCTGAAGCATGCCGGCTCTCCCTGGGAAATCGGCCTTGCCGAAACCCAGCAGACGCTGGTGCTGAACGGTCTGCGCTCGCGCGTTGCCCTGCAGGTTGACGGTGGTTTGAAGACCGGCCGCGATGTCGTCATCGGCGCGCTGCTTGGCGCCGATGAATTCGGCTTCGCGACGGCTCCGCTGATCGCTGCCGGCTGCATCATGATGCGCAAGTGCCATCTCAACACCTGTCCGGTCGGCGTGGCGACGCAGGATCCCGTCCTGCGCAAGCGCTTCAAGGGCACGCCCGAGCACGTCATCAACTACTTCTTCTTCGTCGCCAACGAAGTGCGCGAAATTCTGGCCTCCCTCGGCTTCACCAGGCTCGATGAGATCATTGGCGCTTCGGAGCTGCTCGAGAAGGACGAGATGCTGGCGCACTGGAAGGCTAGGGGACTCGACTTCGCGAAGATCTTCCACAAGGTCGATGCACCGAAGGAAGAGACCTACTGGACGACGCGCCAGAAGCACCCGATCGACGACATTCTCGATCGCAAGATGATTGCGGCTGCCGAGCCTGCGCTGGTATCGAAGACGCCGGTCGCCTTCGAAATCGACATCAGGAACGTCGACCGTTCGGCCGGTGCGATGCTCTCGGGCGAGGTGGCCAAGCGTTATAACCATCGCGGTCTCAAGGAAGACACGATCAACGTCACCCTGAATGGAACAGCAGGCCAGAGCTTCGGTGCCTTCCTGGCACGCGGCGTGACCTTCAACCTGATCGGCGACGGTAACGACTATGTCGGCAAGGGCCTCTCGGGCGGCAAGATCATCATCCGTCCGCCGGAAAACTCGAGGATCGTCGCGGAGAACTCGATCATCGTCGGCAATACCGTTCTCTACGGCGCGACCGAGGGCGAGTGCTACTTCCGCGGTGTCGCAGGTGAGCGTTTCGCAGTTCGTAACTCCGGTGCGATCGCCGTCGTCGAAGGCGTGGGCGATCACGGCTGCGAATATATGACGGGCGGCGTGGTTGTCGTGCTCGGCGGAACGGGCCGCAACTTCGCGGCCGGCATGTCCGGCGGCGTGGCCTATGTTCTCGACGAGACCGGTGATTTCGCCAGCCGTTGCAACATGGCCATGGTCGAGCTCGAGCCGGTTCCGGAAGAGGACGACATGCTGGAGAAGCTGCACCATCACGGCGGCGACCTCATGCACAAGGGACGCGTCGACGTCTCCGGCGATATGACGCGCCACGACGAGGAGCGCCTCTACCAGCTGATCTCCAACCACCTGCACTACACGGGCTCCACCCGCGCCAAGGAAATCCTTGAGCACTGGGCTGACTACCGCCCGAAATTCCGCAAGGTCATGCCGGTTGAATACCGTCGCGCACTTGAGGAAATGGAGCGCAGCCGGATGGGCATCGCTGCCGAGTAATTGCACCGAACAATCCGCCACGCCTGAAAAGCGCGTGGCGGGTGACTGAAATATCTCAATGACACACGACGATGAGCCACGAGCTTGAAGCTTGTGCAACTGCGTGGATGGCGACAGGGGATATGTTCTGATGACGGTCAAAAGAAACAACCTGCCTCCGCGATCGAGGCTGAACAGACAACTGGCCGCGGGCGAGGCGGTCATGAGGGTAAGGGACGAAAATATGGGTAAGGTTACAGGTTTTCTGGAAATCGACCGGCAGGTAGCGAAGTATCAGCCGGCGTCGGATCGCATCCGTCATTTCCGCGAATTCACAATCCCGATGTCGGACCCGGAAGTGCAGAAACAGGCAGCGCGCTGCATGGACTGTGGCATCCCCTATTGCCACGGCCCGACCGGCTGCCCCGTGCATAACCAGATTCCGGACTGGAACGATCTCGTCTACAACAACAACTGGGAAGCGGCGATCCAGAACCTGCATTCTACCAACAACTTCCCGGAATTCACCGGCCGCGTCTGCCCGGCGCCTTGCGAGGAAGCCTGCACGCTGAACCTCGAGGATGCGCCGGTCGCCATCAAGACGGTCGAGCAGGCGATTGCCGACAAGGCCTATGAACTCGGCTTCATCCGTCCGCAGCCGGCGACGATCCATACCGGCAAGAAGGTTGCGATCATCGGCTCCGGCCCTGCCGGCATGGCGGCGGCCCAGCAACTCGGCCGCGCCGGCCATGACGTGCATGTCTACGAGCGCGAGACGAAGCCCGGCGGCCTGCTGCGTTACGGTATTCCGGACTTCAAGATGGAGAAGAACTTCATCGATCGCCGCGTAGAGCAGATGAAGGGCGAGGGCGTGACGTTCCATTGCGGCGTCAATGTCGGCGTCGACGTCAAGGTCGAGCAGTTGCTCGTGGATTATGATGCCGTGCTTTACTGCGGCGGCTCCGAGACGCCACGCGCTGCCGGCATTCCGGGCATCGATCTCGCCGGTGTTCACGATGCGATGCCGTATCTGGTTCAGCAGAACAAGCGCGTCGGCCGCGAGAACATCGACAGCACCGGTTGGCCATCTGATCCGATCCTGGCCGGCGCCAAGCATGTCGTCGTTGTCGGCGGTGGTGACACGGCGTCGGACTGCGTCGGCACGGCCTTTCGTCAGGGTGCGGTCAAGGTGACCCAGCTCGACATTCGTCCGCAGCCACCGGAAAAGGAAGACAAGCTCGCCGTCTGGCCATTCTGGGCCACGAAGATGCGTACCTCCTCTTCGCAGGCCGAAGGCGCGATTCGCGAATTCCAGGTCGCGACGCTCGAATTCGTCGGCGAAGATGGTGTCCTGACAGGCGTGAAGTGCTGCGAAGTCGATGAGCGCCGCCGCCCGGTTCCGGGTACGGATTTTGTCATCAAGGCGGATCTTGCCTTCATCGCTATCGGCTTCAGCGGTCCGTTCAACGACAGCGTGCTGAAGGAGCTCGACGGCAAGCTGACCCTCAATATCGACAAGCGCGGATCGACCAACGTCGTTGCCAACGACCGTGACTACAAGACCTCGATCGACAAGCTCTGGACGGCGGGCGACGTGCGCCGCGGCCAGTCGCTGGTGGTCTGGGCAATCCGCGAAGGCCGCCAGGCTGCACGCGCGATCGACGAGGCGCTGATGGGCTCCACCGTCCTGCCGCGCTGATCGGCCTCAAACAATTCGTCGAGCAGTAAAAACTCCGCCGCATTCCGGCGGAGTTTTTCGTGGTGCGACCGGTTGACGCGCCGCGGCTTCCGGCAAGCTTCATGCAATTCCCGAGCTGCAGTTTTCCTGCGTATGCAGGCCCGAACCGGCCTGCGGCGACTGGCCGGACATGCCCCCGCCCGTTCAGTCGTGAGGCGTTTCACTGTTGGCCGCGGCGCAAGGGACATGGTTGCTGCGGCCATCACAAAGGACAAACCATGGTTTCCGCAATCGACAGTACACGGCTGGTCTCAGCCCAATACGCCCTGAAGAACCTGCGCGGTTCCGATGACGACAGCAGTCAGAGTGCAACCGATTCCTCCAGCGCTGCCAGCATTCTCAGCAGCTACGGTCTGGACCCGGACACGTCTTCGCTGCTTTCCAACAATGCGCTTGCAAGCCTGCTCGACACGCTTTCGACGCAGAACGATCAGACCGACGAGACGACGGACACATCGAGCGAAAATCCCGATATGACGAGTTCCTCCTTCATGGCCATGCTCAAAAAGCAGCTTGAAGAGGCGGCCCAGCAGGAAGGCACTGACGGTACGGCGCATGACATGCTGGCTGCTCTTGAAAACGGTACGCTGACGGTCTCCGATCCCACGCAGGGCGTTTCCATCACCGCCTGGGATGTCGAAAATCCGGATGAAGCGAATACGGACAGCAAGCCCGGCACCGATATCGACGCCAGCGGTTGGAACGACTTTCTCAACGCGCATTTGAAGCGCGGCGATGATGCCTCTTTCGTCAAACAGGCCGGTCACTATGTGGATAAGGTCGACAACAGCAATGCCTATTTCGGCCAGATCGGCTCTGACTTCTACTATCTGACTTGGCCGCAGGCGACAGCCAAGTAATTCCAGATCTCCGATCGAGGGCCGATGCGTAAATTCAAAGAGTTAGAGCGTCCTTAGTGCGTCCGAATGGACGCACGGCGCTCTAACGGCCCTTTCTCATTTCACGGAAACTTCCGCCGTCGTCTTCAGCGTCGGCATGCGATAGTCGTCGATACGGCCTGCCGGCGCAGGTGCCATCTCTCCCTGTTCGACCAGCAGATCACGTGGCGATTTGGTCAGTGTTATCGGCGGCGTCTTGCTGGCGCCGAGCAGTTCCGCTCCGCCATCGAGGTTCGGGTCGGACAGGCTGATCGGCTGCGTGTGTTCCACCGGATTGGTGGGCAGCGTCAGCGCAGGCAGATTGCCGGGGTCGAGGCGCACGAGATCGGGACTTGCCTGGGTGCCAAGAAGGCGGCGCGCTGGCTTCTCCACATAGAAGGCAAGCTTGCGGCGGCCGGCCTGGGTGAGGTTGATGCCGTCAGTGGTACGCAGGCGCACCTGTTGGCCGTTGACATCGGAGCCGGTGACGATGAACTTGCCGTTTTCGTCCACGAAACCGTCCCAGATGTCGACGAATTCGCCACCGATGCTTTCCATCTGGTTGCGGTAGAGCTGGTTCATCTGAACGGCATCGGCGGTCATCGAATCGGATTCGAAAGCGGGAAGTCCGACCCAGAGCAACGGGATCTTGCGGCTCGTGATCTCTTTGCCAAAGGCCAACACGCGGCGCTGATACTCGGTAAACCAGCCGTCGGTCCGAAATTTTTCCTTGCCGGCATCGGTCACCATCTGCTGGCGATCATTGGCGCCGATCATGACGACGACCATTGCCGGCTTCAGCTCGTCGATCATCGTCGGCAATTCGCCGGGCCAGTTGTAATAGTCGTCGCGCACGAGGCCGGATGAGACATTGCTGCGGGCTTCGACCACGACGCCGGGCGAGGTTTCGAAGGCGGCGGTGAGGCCGTCGCCCAGGCCACCGGCGAGAAAGTCGCCGACAACAAGGATTTTCTGGGCGTTGTCCAGCTTTTGGACCACGGGCTCAGCGGGGGCGACAGGCGCCGTACGCATTGGCGTAACTGCCTTCTGCGCGGGTGGGCGCTTACGTTGCTGCTGTTGCCGCCGCGGTTGACCGCGCATTTCGGGCTGAGGATTCTCATCGATGTAACGGCGGCCGAGAAAGAAATCGAGGATGGAGCGGCGTTGATAGCGAAGCTCCTGTGCCTCGGCATAGTCGGCCGGCAGCATCGAACCAAGGCAAAGGGAAAGCGTGGCTGCAGCAAGCGCAAGCCCACGAATCCATCGGGTCCGGTCAATTTTTCTCGTCATCGGGCAGTTCCGCATCTGCCGGGCATCTTGCATAGGCAGCGGCTTTCCGTCCACACCACCGATATTATTTAGGTCAGGCTTTCCCCGCTTCTACAGCATCGACCCGAAAATCGGAATCGATTTTCGGAAAGCGCGATGCGTAGATTCAAGGAGTTAGAATGTCCTTTGTCCGAATGGACGCACGGCGCTCTAACGGCGCAGCGCGTCGAGGAGCGAAAGTGAAGGCTCACCATCCGGCTGCATGCCGATGCGCTCCTGAACAGCGGCGATGGCTGCCTTCGAGCCGGAGCCGAAATTGCCGTCGACATCACCACTGTAGTAGCCGAGCGTCTTCAGGCGCGTCTGCAATTCGAACTTCTCGGTGATGTCGAGCGCACCTTCCGGACGCGGCCAGCGCTGCTGCATGCCGCCAAAGCCGGCAATCTGGTCTGCAAGCAGGCCGACGGCGAGCGCATAGCTGTCGGAGGCATTGTAGTTCTTGATGGTGAAGAAGTTCGCCGTCATCAGGAAGCCCGGACCATCGCTACCTGCCGGCATCTTCAGCATGGCGCGGGTGTCGCCATCCTTGAAAGGCTTGCCATTCGGACGCTTCAGACCGAGGGCTGCCCACTGGGCGAGCGTGCGCGTCTTACCGACCTGCTGTGCGGCAGATGCCGGTACTGCGACCTCGTAGCCCCAGGTTCTGCCGGCGTCCCAGCCGTTCTTCATGAGAAGGTTAGCCGAGGTCGCCAGCGCGTCGGGCACGGAATTCCAGATGTCGCGATGGCCGTTGCCGTCAGCGTCCACCGCATAAAGAAGATAGCTCGTCGGGATGAACTGGGTGTGGCCCATGGCGCCAGCCCAGGAGCCAGTCATTTCCTTGGCCGGCACGTCGCCGTTCTGCAGGATCTTCAGGGCTGCGATCAACTGCTTCTTGGCATATTTGGCACGCTTGGGATCGGCAAAGGCAAGCGTTGCCAATGCGCGCGGCACATAGTGAAGGCGCTCATCCTTAGCGAGAACTGCGCCGTAATTTGATTCCATCGACCAGATGGCGAGCAGAATCGATTTGTCGACGCCGAAGTGGCGCTGGATCACATCCAGCGTCTTGGCATGCTTGGCGGCCATCTTGCGGCCGATTTCCACAGTGTAGGGATTGACGCGGGAATCGACGTAATCCCAAATTTTTGATGTGAATTCAGGCTGATAAGTCGCCTTTTCCAGCACTGTGGGGTCAGGTTCACTTACCCCAGAAAAGGCTTTCTGATAGGTTGCCTTACTGATGCCACTCTGCGCGGCAGTTTGGTAGAAATCCGCGATCCATTTCTGGAACCGGGCATCAGCTTTTGCGTTATTGGGGGCCAGTCCGGTCGCGGTGGCGACAACGAGGGCGAGAGCAAGACCACGAAGGGAGTTCATATATTTCTGGGTCATCGGCAGTCGTATCCGTCATCTTCAGTTTTAGCCTGGGCGGTACGTCATGTCCGTCCTACGCCGAAATTACAGGAACGGAGTCAACAAATTCTTTACCATGCCTGGCCGGTCCAGTCACCATTTGCAAAACGGTAGCAATTCTATACTAGTTCAAATCGATGTAGCGTTTCGTTAAAAGCGGTATAGTCAAAACAGGAGGTCGATGTGGCTCTGAATAAGAAAGTTCGCAAGGCAGTATTTCCAGTCGCAGGTCTGGGAACGCGGTTCCTTCCAGCCACTAAAGCGGTTCCAAAGGAAATGCTGACGGTCGTCGATAAACCAATCATTCAGTATGTTGTCGACGAAGCACTTGAAGCAGGCATTGAACATCTGGTTTTTGTTACTGGTCGTAACAAGCATGTCATCGAAGATTACTTCGATATTCATTTCGAACTTGAGCAGACGCTCAAGGAGCGCGCCAAGAAGGCGGAGATCACCCTGCTGCAGCAGCAGCTTCCCAAGGCAGGCACGGTGAGCTTTACCCGTCAGCAGGAGCCGCTCGGCCTCGGCCACGCCGTCTGGTGCGCCCGCGAGATCGTCGGCGACGAACCTTTCGCACTTCTTCTGCCCGACATGATCATGAAGGACGAGAAGGGTTGCATGAAGGGCATGATCGAACTTTATGAGCACAGCGGCGGCAACATCATTGCCGTTGAAGAGTGCGCTCCCGACCAGGCTCACAAGTACGGTATCGTCGGCGTTGGTGATGCGATCGGCGAAGGTTTCCGCATCACCGGCATGGTCGAAAAGCCGGCCAAGGGCACGGCCCCTTCCAATTTCTTCATCAACGGCCGCTACATCCTGCAACCGGAGATCTTCAAAATCCTGGAAACCCAGGAACGCGGCGCAGGTAACGAAATCCAGCTCACCGACGGCATGCTGAAGCTGCTCAAGGAGCAGGATTTCGCGGGTTACCACTTCAAGGGTGCGACCTATGACTGCGGTGCCAAGGACGGCTTCATCCTCGCCAACGTCGCCTTCGCTCTCGAGCGCGCGGATATCCGTCCGACGGTTGAGGGCGGCTTCAGGGACCTTCTCGCCAGCCTGAGCTAAAGCTCATCAGCGCTTCACCTTGAGACCGACGCCGGCTCGCCATTGCTGCGAGTCGTCGCCTTCCTTGCGTGTCGTCAGCTCGTAGCCAAGCGTGCTGGTGAAGTCGAGGTAGCGGTTGATGTTCCAGACAAGACCTGTCGAGGCGGTGTACACCGTCTCGTCGTTTATCGTGCTGCCGCTCGGATAATCGCGTAGCGTCACGCCGCCGATGACCGTCGCTACCAGATTGTCGCGCAGCTGATGATCGACGGTAGACGTCAATTGATGTGAGACATAGCCGCTTTCACCCGCTGCGGTGGAAGGCTGGATGCTGGTCTGGAGGTCCAGATTGACATTCGTTCCGCGGATCGGCGACCAGAGCAGGCTGGCATCGAGTGTTGCCGTATCGATCGATTTCAGCCTGTCATCATCGAAATCCGCCGTCGCATAACCGACCGCGACCTCGCCTTTGAGCTTTTCGCCCATATCGACCTGAACGCCGCCCTTGGCGCCGTAGCTGTCCCCCGAACGCTGATAACCCGAGGAATCGGTGCGTTCATCATAGTTGGTTTTGCCAACTGACGCTTCGATGAAGGGAATGAGTGCCGGCGACAGTTCATAGCCGATGCGGCCGCGCACCGTTCCTGTCGTCTGGTTGCGGTCACTCATGGAGACTGTCGTGCCGTTCGAGAGTTCGGCATCGGAATAGATCGAGCGCGAAAGCGCAACGGCGGCGGTTCCACGCAGGATGCCGAAGTCGTGCTCGATGGAGGCGCCGCCGGTAAATTCCTGCACATCGGATTGCTGATCGGCGTTGGTGATCGCATCCGGATCATCCGTATCCTCGCGGTAGAAATTATAGCCACCAGTGATGTGGCCGACGGTATCGCGCGTCAGGTCCAGGCGCAGATCGCCATTGATCTTGAAGGACGGCTGTTCTTCACCCTCGCCGCTGATGTTCTTTTGCCAGGCGCCCTCGGAGGTGACGGTCAGCTGATGCCTGCCCCAGTCGGAGGTCAACGTCGCGCCCATATCGGTTTCGAGGAAGCCACGGCTCTTTTTCGTGCCACCGTCTTTCGTGGTCTCGGTGTTGATCGTTTGAGTGACGCTCGGGCGCAGGACAAAGCTGCCGAGAGGGATGCCGGGCGTCTGCTCGGTCGAGATACTTTCCGGCACCTTGCGCGCCGGCGTTTCGTCCAGGCGCGGTTCGCGGGTGTTCAGCCTGCGCATATCCTCGTCGAGGATCGCGCCGGTAACCTCGTCGTCGGGCTGTATTGTTGGGATGGGGGCAGCCGCTGTGCCCGAATCCTGATCCCGGACATTGTTGGCAGGAGTGGTCGCGGTATCGCCCGTATCGCCGAAATCCGGCGCCGCATTGTTCATGGCTGCGCGTTGCGTGGCCGTGGTGCGGGAATTTGCCGTGCTTGCCGGTTCTTGTTGAGACGTCGTCTGCTGTGCGAAAGCGGCGGGCACGACCAGCAGGCCGATAGCCGCGATGGAGACGGCACGGCTCATGGCGCGGAGCGGCGTCACACTGCTCGTCTGTTTTCCCTGGCCCATTCAATCCGCGCCTGAAATGCTTCGAAGTCTTACCCAAGCGTAAAGCCTTGTGGTTAACCATTCGTTGCCGTGCGGGCCGCGCGTTCATACATAGGAAACATTGTCGGGTGGACAGCCAAAGTGAAAAGGTCTAACGCATTGCCATGATCAGGAGAGCGGTAAAACTCGTCGAAAACAGCGTGCTGGAGTCGGGCAAGCGCACCGTCAGCATCGAAAGGCGCGCTCTCGAAGCACTCGAACGTGCCTTCGATGATGGGCTAGCCGGCCCCTTTACTCGTGCGGTCGAGATGATTGGCGAGAATACTGGCCGCGTGATCGTGACCGGCGTCGGCAAGAGCGGCCATATCGGCACGAAGATCGCCGCCACCTTCGCTTCAACGGGAACGCCCGCGTTTTTCGTACATGCAGCGGAAGCCAATCACGGCGATCTCGGCATGATCGCCGGCGACGACGTCGTGCTCGCGATTTCCAAGGGCGGCGAGAGCGCGGAACTGAAGAGCATCATTTCCTACACGCGGCGTTTTTCCATTCCGCTGATCGCGATGACCTGCAGCCCGCAGTCCTCACTTGCGACGGCTGCAGATATCGCGCTTTTGATCCCCAATGAGGAGGAGGCCTGTCCCAACGGGCTGGCACCAACCACATCGACGATGATGCAGCTTGCGCTCGGCGATGCACTGGCGATTGCGCTTCTGGATGCGCGTGGCTTCACGGCGACGGATTTCCATGTTTTCCATCCTGGCGGCAAGCTGGGCGCGAGCCTGATGCATGTTGCCGACATCATGCATACCGGTGACCGCCTGCCGCTGGTCGCGAAAGGCACGTCCGTGCCTGACGCAATCAAGGTTCTGTCGCACAAGCATTTCGGCTGTGTCGGCGTGCTGGATCCGGAGGGCCGGCTTTGCGGCATCGTCACTGATGGTGACATGTCCCGAAACCTCAGCCGCAATCTAGCGGAGCTGACAGTCGACGACATCATGACGCGCGCGCCGAAGACGGTCAGGCCGACGATACTGGCGACTGCGGCCCTGGCGCTGCTCGAGCAATATAAGATCGGTGCGTTGCTCGTCATCGATGACGAGCAGCGGCCAATCGGGCTCGTTCACTTCCACGATCTCCTGCGGATCGGTGTGGCCTGATCAGGTTGGCTCGACCGTCAGGTCGCGGCCGTTGCTCGAAACCACTTTGACCTGCGTTCCCGCCGGAAGATCCGGCCCCATGACCTGCCACGTCGTGTCATCGAGCCGAATGCGGCCGCGGCCTTCGCGGATCGGCTCGCGCAGCGTCGCGGTACGGCCAACGAGGCTCGCGCCGCGCTGATTGAGGAACGGCTCATCCGTCGTGGCGTTGTGCAGTGTCAGCCGCCGGCCGATAAGCGTGGCTGCGACCGCGAGGATGGCGAAGAGGATCGCCTGAAGCTCCCAGATCCAGAAGGCGGCATCCCAGAAGAGCAGCGACAGAACACCGACGGCAAGTGCGGCAAGCCCGATCCAGACCAGGAAGAAGCCGGGCACGACCATCTCGGCGGCGAGCAGCACGAGACCTGCCACCCACCAGCTCCACGGTCCAAGTTCGCCGACGATCTTCGCCAGCATGGCTTATCGCTCCGGATTGGGATTGAAGGGATTGACCGGAGCCGGGCCGACCGACGGCGTGGAGCGTGCTGGATCTGCCCGCGGACGCGGCGGAGGCGGCGGATTGTTGCCTTCCCCAAAGACCTCCCGGGCAATCGCGCCGATGCCGCCAAGTGAGCCGAGAATGGAAGACGCTTCCATCGGCATCATGACGATCTTGGAATTGGGCGCCGAGCCGATCGAAGCGAGCGCCTCGGTGTATTTCTGGGCAACGAAATAGTTGATTGCATGGATGTCGCCGGCGGCGATCGCTTCCGAGACCATCTTCGTCGCCTTGGCTTCGGCCTCGGCCAGGCGCTCGCGGGCTTCGGCATTGCGGAAGGCGGCTTCGCGCTGGCCTTCGGCCTGAAGGATGGCGGACTGCTTGGCGCCTTCGGCTCTCAGGATCTGCGCGTTGCGCGAACCTTCAGCTTCCAGCACCTGGGCACGCTTCTCGCGCTCGGCCTTCATCTGGCGGGCCATCGCGTCGACGAGGTCGCGCGGCGGCTGGATATCCTTGATCTCCACGCGGGTGACCTTGATGCCCCAAGGCTGCACGGCTTCGTCCACGACACGCAGCAGCCGGTCGTTGATCGCATCGCGATTGGAGAGCAGCTCATCGAGATCCATAGAGCCCATGACGGAGCGAATATTGGTCATGGTGAGGTTCAGGATAGCATTTTCCAAATTGGAGACCTGATAGGCGGCCTGAGCGGCATTCAGCACCTGGTAGAAGGATACGGCATCAGCCGAAACCGAGGCATTGTCCTTGGTAATCACCTCCTGGGTCGGCACGTTCAGCACCTGCTCCATCACGTTCATCCTGGCGCCGACGCGTTCGATGAAAGGGGTGATCAGGTTCAGGCCGGGTTCCAGTGTGCGCGTATAACGGCCGAAACGCTCGATCGTATAACGGTAACCCTGTGGAACCGTCTTGATGCCCGCAAAGAGCACCAGGATGACAAAAACCACCAATACGATCACGACGATATCGAAGCCGCCCAGCAGCATGTATTCCTCCCTAAGCCCACCTATCTGACGTGGTGAGTTAGCACGTTCTTTGCAAGGAAGGAATGACGGCCTAGCCTGTCAAATCAGGGTGATAGGCCGGCATCATCGAGGTCGCTCTTTGTGATGTAGCCGCCCATCAGGCAATTAGTGAGAAACGGCTGATCGTCCGGCTTCAGATTGCTGGTTTTGACATCGCGGAGGCGAAGCTGACACGCGACCTGACCGACGATGCCTTTGGGAGGGGCGTTTGCATTGACCCGCTGATAGCGCTCCCACGCGAGATAACCGCCACCTGCGATCACGAGCAAGCAGGCGAGGACAAGCAATTTTCTGAAACCCGAAGTCATAAAGTACGTCCAGATCAATAAAGCAGCAGCCCGCGAATCTGCGTGCCGCAGCCGCGCCTCTGGCGTGATTGCGATCGCCTATCGGCCATTCTTTGGATCTGGCGTGCGGGACGTTTTTATCTATTGCAGGGCGCCAGAAAATCTGGCGCCGCGTCAATTATGCCCAGCCCAGCAGCTCACGGCGCACGACTTTTTCCAGCACCTGCATGCCGTCCTCTCCGTCATTCAGGCAGGGAATATGCGTGAACTGCTCGCCGCCATTGTGTTTGAAAGAATGGGCGGCCTGTTCGGCAATCTCTTCCAGCGTCTCCAGACAGTCGGAAACGAAGCCGGGATTCATGACGGCGATGCGCTTGACGCCGTCCTGCGCCAGCTTCTCGACGGTCTTGTCGGTATAGGGCTGCAGCCATTCCTCCGGTCCGAAGCGGGACTGGAAGGTGACCATGAAATTTTCCTTTGTCAGCCCGAGGCGCTCGCGCAGCAGGCGGCCGGTCTTCTGGCACTGACAGTAATAGGGATCGCCCTGCTGGAAATAGGAGAGCGGAATGCCGTGGAAGGAGGCGAGTAGCATCTCGGGTTTCCAGTCGAGGGTGGCAAGGTGCTGCTCGACGGATTTGGCGAGCGCTTCGATATAGGTCTCGTCGTCGTGATAGTCGGGCACCGTGCGCAAAGCCGGCTGCCAGCGCATGGTCAGAAGCTTCTGGAAGGCCTTGTCGTTGACGGTCGCGGTGGTAGCTGCCGCATATTGCGGATAGAGCGGGAAGAGCAGGATACGGTCACAACCCTCGTCCTTCAGCGCTTCGATACGCGAAGGGATCGATGGCGTGCCATAGCGCATTGCCCAGTCCACCTTGACATCAGGCAGGTCCTTAAGGCGCTCGGCCATGAAATCAGACTGGTTGCGGGTATAGGTGCGCAGCCAGCTTTCATTCAGATCCTTGTTCCAGATCGTCTCATAGGCCTTGCCCACCTTCTGCGGGCGTGTGTTAAGGACGATGCCGAACAGGATCGGATACCACTTCCAGGGCGACCATTCGATGACACGCTTGTCGGTCAGAAATTCGCGCAGGTAGCGGCGCATGGAGGTGTAATCAGTACCATCAGGCGTACCAAGATTGACCAGCAGGACGCCGACCTTGCCGAATTTGACGGCGGGATGATCCGCCGGGCGGAGTGTAGTATCTGTCATTCTGGCCCCAACGCGCTTTCGTGTCTCGCCGGCTCATACGCAGCCGGCCGATCACGGTTCACCCTATAAGTATAAAAGCCGGCCCGGGGAACCCCGGACCGGCTCTGATGATCGGGACAAATCGTCTTACTTGGCGGGAACCTGGATTTCCTCGCCGACCCGCAGATGGTGCGGGTTCGGGCTGCCATTGGCTTCCGACAATTTGCGCCATTCGGCGCCGTCGCCGTAGAAGGTCTTGGCGAGATCCCAGAAGGTATCGCCGGCAACGATGACATGGGTCGAAGGCGTTGCCGGTGCGGAGGCTGCCGATGGAGCCGGCGTAGCAGGCGCTGGGGTCGGTTCGGCAGATGGAGCTGGGGCTGCGGGTGCAGGGGCTGCGGGAGCCTGCCCTGCGGAAGGAGCAGGTGCCGCCTGCGCGATTTCAGTGATGCGGCCGTCCGTATAAGGCTTATAGGGCGAGTGCGCGGCAATATATTCGGCTGTCACGTCGGCCAGGTCCGGACCGTAGTCATAGGCATTCTGGCCGTCTTTGAAGGCGACATAGCCATCGCCGCCGGCGCGCATGAAGTTGTTGGTGGCGACGCTATAGGTCTTGGCATTGTCGATCGGCACGAAATTGCTGCCATCCTTGACCTGCACATCGCTGACGCGGCTGCCGACCGGCTTCGACTGGTCGAAGGTGAATTTCAGACCGGCGACCTGCGGGAAACGGCCGGCACCCTGGTCGATCTGGCTGACGCCGTTTTCGAGCGCCTTGACGATATCGGCACCGGTCAGCTGGAAGGTTGCGAGCGTGTTCTGGAAGGGCAGCACGGTGATGACTTCGCCCTGGGTGACGTCGCCGCCGTCGATGGAGGCGCGCAGGCCGCCGCCGTTCTGGATGGCAATGGTCACGCCCTGGTTCTTGCTACGGTCGAGGATGGCATCGGCCACCAGATTGCCCATCGAGCATTCCTTGACGCGGCAGACCTTGCGGTCGCCCTCGATGGGGCCTTCGGAGGAGCCGATCACCTTCTTGCGCAGGTCGTCTATCGGCTTTGCCAGTTCGACAATGCGTGCCGCGACAGCCGGATCGGGCGTGAAGGAAGAATCGATCAGGATAGGATCGCCCTTGGCCTCCTTGACGACGCCGTTGTCATCGAAATTGACGACGAGATCGCCCAGATATTTGCTGTAGGAGGCTGCCTGCACCACCGGCACCTTGTACCCGCCGGGATTGTCGACCATCGTCGGATAGGGGCCTTCGGCCTTCGGATCGGTGTTCGACAGCAGGCTGTGCGAATGGCCGCCGACGACCACGTCGACGTCGGGGATCTTGGCGATCATCGCGAGATCGCGCGGGTAGCCGACATGGGTGAGCGCAATGATCTTGTTGACGCCTTCGCCCTTCAGTTTCTGAACCTCTGCCGTGATGCTCTGGACGTCATCGGCAATCGTCACGTTCGGGCCGGGCGAGGAAAGCTCCGGCGTGTCATTGGTGACTGCACCGACGATACCGATCTTCTGGCCGCTGACATCAAGCACGAGAGAAGGCTTGACGCGGTCGCCAAGCTTGGAGGCAGCACTTGCCTTGACATTGGCGGTGACGACGGGGAATTGCACCTTGTCGAGGAAGGTTGCGAGCCCATCCTCGCTGTCGTCGAATTCATGATTGCCAACCGTCATGGCGTCGAACTTCATGAGGTTCAGCATTTCGGCTTCAGCCGCGCCCTTGTAGGTCGTGTAGAACAGCGAGCCCTGGAAGTTGTCGCCGGCGTTGAGCAGCAGCACGTTCTTGCCCGTCAGGCCCTCGCGTCGCTGGTCGATGGCGGTCTTCAGACGGGCGGCGCCGCCGAAGCATTCGTTCTTGCCTTCCTCCTCGGCCGAGCAGGTGGAGTCGAACTTGTTGATCGATTCAATGCGTGAATGGAAATCGTTGATATGAAGAATATTGAGTTCGTAATCCGCGAAAGCGGCGCCTGTGCTCAGCGCCAGCATGGACGCGGTCAAAAGACCGAAGCTGAAAGACTTCGTCATCCCTGTTCTCCTGATTAAGGGCGAAGATCCCCCTGATCCTCGCCAACCCCTTCCATAGTCAGCCGGGGTGCTTTCCCGGCATGCGGATGTTCCATCAGACGATGCACCGCCGCAAGGGAAAGCTGGGCCAGGAGAGCCGCTTTCCAAGGGGGAACCGGGCAAAAAAGCCGACTGGTTATCCCACGCATTCTCCGGCGGCAGCGTTTCGGTAGAGTTCGTGCATCGCCTCTGCAATATTCGGAAATGTGGCGAGCGCGATGATCAAGCAAAGAAGGGAAACGATGCGGTGAAAGCGCCGGCCGGCCCGATAGGCAAGGACTGCGCCTGCGCCGTAGATCAGGACTGCCGGCACGGCGAAGATCAGCACTTGCAGCGGCCCGTCGCAATCGGGGGCGGCGATACCTTGGGCACTATAGACATTAGCCGGCAAAATGACCGCAAGTGCGGCAAGCGGCGTTGCTAGCAACAGGACGAGGTAACCGGCGAAAGCCCGCATGGTGCTTAGCCTTCACCCCATCTACTCTTTTCAGCTGCGGCGGGTCAGGACGAACTGTGCGCCGGCATCCGAGGTGCAGTTCAGCTGGCTCGTGGTGACGAGCGAGCAATTGACCTTCGACTGAGTGTTGCGCACCAGCGAGGTCATGTTGATTTCCACCAGCGACGGGGAGGTCTTGATATAGGTCCCGGAGGCCAGAAGCTGGTTGCTGTCGGTCGTGCGCGTCGTGAAGGTGCCGCCCTGGAAGGTGGAGACGATGCCGTTCGGATCGGCCCAGGTCCCTTCGACACCGGCAGGAGCGGGTGCTGATGCGACGGGAAGGGGGCGCGGGCCGGAAACACAGGCGGCAAGAGCTGCCGATGCAACCGCAAGAACGAGACCAGTTCTGACTTTCATAAGGCTTCTCCCGGCGAATCTAAGCGGAAGCTTTCCGCGACAGTCCGCCAAAAACATGGCGCGGGCCTTCCGCGAAGGCAAGCCTTCGACGGAGGTCGGCCGGCATTTAGACAGCAGGCGTTACAAAAATGCCCGCCTAACAGCGGGCATCTTCGAAAGCGTTAGGCAGGGCTCAGCGAACGAGGATGTTCTTGAACTGCCACGGATCCTTGGTGTCGATGTCTTCCGGGAACAGGCCCGGGCGACCGTCGAGCGGGGTCCAGTCGGTGTAGTGGCCTTCGACCGGGCCGAGATAGGGCAGCTGCACTTCGAGGCAGCGCTTGTAATCCATCTCGTCGGCTTCGACGATGCCGGCCTTCGGGTTTTCAAGAGCCCAGACCATACCGGCGAGAACGGCAGAGGTTACCTGCAGGCCGGTTGCATTCTGGTAGGGCGCGATGCGGCGGGTTTCTTCCAGCGACAGGCGCGAACCGTACCAGTAGGCGTTCTTGTCGTGGCCGTAGAGCAGTACGCCGAGCTCGTCGACACCATCGACCAGCTCGTTCTCGTCGAGAACGTGGAGGACCGGCTGCGCCTTGCCGCCGTTGCCGAACATCTCATGCAGCGACAGAACGGCGTCGTTGGCCGGATGATAGGCATAGTGGCAGGTCGGACGATAGGAGACGTCGCCGTCCTTGTCCTTCACCGTGAAGAAGTCGGCGATCGAGATCGACTCGTTGTGGGTGACGAGGAAGCCATATTGCGGGCCGGGCGTCGGGCACCAGGTGCGTACGCGGGTGTTGGCGCCGGGCTGCTCCAGGAAGATGGCGGCCTTGGAGCCCTTCTTATGCTTCTTGGCGTTCTTCGGCATCCAGTTTTCGTGGGTGCCCCAGCCGAGTTCTGCCGGCTGCAGGCCTTCGGAGATGAAGCCTTCGACCGACCAGGTGTTCCAGAAGACGTTGAGCGGCTTCGGATGGATGGTGCGCTGGGTATCGCGCTCGGCGATGTGGACGCCCTTGACGCCGACCTTCTTCATGAGCTTTGCCCATTCTTCGCGGTCGTCTTGGCCCGGCTCATCGAACTTGAGGCCCATATCACGGGCAAGGTTCAGGAGCCCCTGCTTGACGAACCAGGAAACCATGCCCGGATTTGCGCCGCAGGTGGAAACGGCAGTGGTGCCGCCTGGGTTCTTGGCCTTTTCCTTGCGAACGGTTTCGCGCAGCGCATAGTTGGTGCGCTCCTCGTTCTTCATGTCCTTGTCGAAATAGAAGCCGAGCCAGGGCTCGACGACGGTATCGATATAGAGCACGTCAAGTTTGCGGCAGAGCTTGATGATGTCGAGCGACGAGGTGTCGACCGAGAGATTGACGCAGAAACCCTGGCCTTCGCCTTCGGTCAGGAGCGGCTTCAGCAGCTCCTTGTAGTTGTCCTTCGTCACATGCGCCTGGATGTGCTTGACGCCGTGCTTTTCCAGAATGTGGGCATCGTCCGTGCGCGGGTCGATGACAACCATCCGGCTCTTGTCGAATTTGAAGTGGCGCTCGATCAGGGGCAGCGTGCCGCGGCCGATGGAGCCAAAGCCGATCATGACGATCGGACCGGTAATTTCGCCATATACCGGATAGTTCTGTTCCGTCATTCTTTTCTCCTATTGGAAGGGAACGAAGGCTTTCAGCCTAAAGAATTCATGTGAAAATGCCGCGAAGCTCGCGAGGTGACCGGCTCTAATCACAAAATGGCGTCACAATAAAGAGTGTTCCCCCGCAAAGGTTAAATATCGGGGCTGCAAAGTGCCCGCAATTTCCGCACGAGTTCCGTCCGCTGCAGGGGCAGCCCTTTGTAGGCGACCTGCCGGTCATCGAGCGCTTCCAGTTGATCGGCAAAGCTTGATGCGAGTTTCCGCGCCTGTGGATGCCGGGCAATGACGGTGACCGGATCGATATAGATGCGGATGGTGAAGAGAATGTCGCCCGAGACAGGCAGCTTGCGAAGGGTCTGGCGCTCGACGCGGACGAAACGCTCTTCAAGCGTGAAGGCCTCGGCGTAAGGCGGCCGGCGATGTTTCGAGACGGGAAGGAAGAGATCATCAGTGGTGTTGACCGACCAGTTCAGCCGCTCCACCGGCTGGGCGCTCTGCAGGCTGTCGAATATGCGGGCAATCAGTGTGGCATTGCGCGTGCCTTCGCCGAAGCCCGGCACATCTGCGTGGATCTCGTGCATCGGCCGGCCGAATTTCTCATGTAGAGACCACGAGGAGGGAAAGGCGACATGGGCGGCAACGAGGTGCCAGCCATCGGCCTTGCGGCGCATCAGAACGAGATCATCCTGGATGAGCGAACCAGCCTTGAAGAGAGGCGGCAGATCGGAAGTATCCTGCCGGAGCATCGCCGGATGCCGATCGGCAAGGTGAGCGAGGAGAATATTCAGTGCCTCCTGCTGGGCTGCTTCCGTCCCATCCTCTGCGACGAAGATGTCGTCGAGGCGCTTGCCTGCCAGCCGCGCCTTCTCCTCGAGGTAGCGGTTGAGATCGTCGTCGGGCTCGATCCATCTGATAGGATCGAGTGGCATCAGGCCGATCGTGAAGGGCCGGGCCGAGCCGTCATAGGGTGTATAGGTTGGGGGCGTGTAGGTCGGACGTTTCATCGCCGTTCCTTTCGGGACTGATAAGCAGCCGGCGCGGTTTGCGACTCAGCGTTTCAGGATCTCCAGCCCTTCGGTCACCGTCGTCAGCGCGACTTCGGTGATCTCATATTCGGCGACGCCATGGATGGTGAAGGGATCGGCGGCCACATAGGCTTCAATCTCCGCGCGCTCGCCAACGGCGAGAACGACCCCGCCGGTACGTGGTACCTTCCTGCCGGAAGCGAGGAACCAGCCCTTCGCATATCCTTCCTTTACCCAGGCCATGTGCGGCTCCATGTGCTTGTCGGCCTCTTCATTGGGCTTCATATAGGTCAGGGAGAGGATCAGCATGGTCAGTCCTTTTGCAGCGTGGCGCGGATCAGGCCGCGTAGCGAATTTCCAACGTAAAGCGTACCCTTGTCCAGATCACCGAGCGTGATGCGGCCGACGCGGGCCTTGCGCTGGCAGATGAGCTCGGTGCGCAGCACGCCGGCGAGCAGGCCGCAGGAGATCGGCGGTGTCCTGAGAATGCCGGAGCCGTCATCAAGGAAGACAGACGTGATGGTTCCCTCGCAGACGTCCTGCCGCTCGTTGAGCAGGATGACTTCATCCGCTTGCTGCGGCGTGAACTCGGCGCGCGCCGCTTCATACACAGCCCGGCATGTGGTCTTGATACGCAGCAGCTTGTCGGTGGAATCGAGATGCGTGCCGGCGATACGGAGTTTCCAGACTGTGTCTTGCGGCAGCGGCGTGAAGGGCGCGGTGGTAATATCGATCCGGCCCTGGCCGTCGAACGTCAGCCTGACACGGCGCGGCTCCTTGTCATCCCTTACCGCATCTTCCAGCTTCGCGACCACATCTATCGGCTCGGGAAAACCGATGCGACGGGCGGAGCGGGAGAGGCGGGCGAGATGAAGGCGCAGGCGAATGAACCCTTCGTCCGGTTGCCAGCGCAGGGTTTCGATCAGCGAAAAATTGCTCATCGGGCAATCCATTGGTCGCCGACGGCGAAGCGCGCCTTGAGCAGGCATTCCTCATATTCGGCTTCATCAGTGGAATCGAAGACGATGCCGCCGCCGACATTGAAGACTGCTTTGCCGCCGTCGAAGAGCGTCATGGTGCGGATGGCAACGGAGAAGCGCATGGCGCCGTCGGGCGCGATCATGCCGATTGCGCCGCAATAGGCATCGCGCGGACCATCCTCGAGGTCGTGGAGGATTTCCATGGCGCGGATCTTCGGCGCGCCGGTGATCGAGCCGCAGGGAAAGAGGGCGGCGAAGATGTCGCGGATGGAAAGACCGGGCAGGAGCTTTGCCTGAACATGGCTGACCATCTGGTGGACGGTCGGATAGGTCTCGATTTCGAAGAGTTTTGGAACTTCGAGCGTGCCGACTTCGGTGATGCGCGAGACATCGTTGCGCAGGAGGTCGACGATCATGCGGTTTTCCGCTTGCGTCTTGATGTCGGCCTTCATGGCTTCAACGATTTCGGCATCTTCGGCCGGCGTCGCACCGCGTTTGGCCGTACCTTTCATCGGATGCGTCTCGATCCAGCCATCTTCGTCGGTGCGGAAAAACAGTTCCGGTGAGCGGGAAAGAATGATGGGACCGCCAAGATTCGCAAATGCGCCGTATTTAACGGGCTGGCGGTCGATCAGCGACCAGAAGGCGGCCAGCGGATCGCCGCTCCAGCGGGCTTCGATCGGCATCGTCAGGTTGGCCTGATAGATATCGCCGAGGCGCAAATGCCGGTGGAGGCGTTCGAAACGCTCTTTATATATAGCGAAGTTCCAGGCTGCCTTTGGTGCGGTCAGGAATTCCTCGTTTTCGTGGCGCTGCCGTGGCCTTGCGAGAGGATGATCGTCTGGCTGCGGCGCATCGAAGACGCCGAACAGCAGCAGCGGTGTCTCGCGGTTCTCTTCCGCAAAGGGGGCAAGCTTTTCTTCGAAGAGATGGCCGGCCTCATAAGAGATGTAACCGGCAAGCCATTTGCCGGCCTGTCGCGCTTCTTCCATCCGCTTGAGCGCCGGCAGGAATTCCGCCTTCGTGCGGGCGATGATCATGTTTGCCGGGCCGGCGAAGAGCATGACTTCGCCGGTCGTGTCGTCCCGGAACAGGATGAAGGGTTCGGACGCTGCCATTGCCTTTCCAGCGAAGCCGCGGTTTGGGCGGTCTTATGCCTTGTCCAGGGCCTCGAGTTCGTCGATCAGGCCTTCGATCATCGACAGGCCCTTGCTCCAGAAGGAAGGATCGGTTGCATCCAGACCAAAGGGCTTCAGCAGTTCAGAATGATGCTTGGTGCCGCCGGCCTTCAGCATCTCGAAATACTTGTCCTGAAAGCCCTTCTCGGCCTTCTGATAGACGGCATAGAGCGAGTTCACCAGGCAGTCGCCGAAAGCATAGGCGTAAACATAGAAGGGCGAATGGATGAAGTGGGGGATATAGGCCCAATAGGTCTCATAGCCCTCGGAAATTTTGATCGCCGGGCCAAGGCTTTCCGACTGGACGGAAAGCCAGAGTTCGCCGATGTCGTCGGCGGTCAGTTCGCCGGCCTTGCGGGCGGTATGAACCTTACGCTCGAACTCGTAGAAGGCGATCTGGCGCACGACCGTATTGATCATGTCCTCGACTTTCTGGGCAAGCATGGCCTTGCGCTCGCGCTTGTCGGTCGTCCGGTTGAGCAGTGCGCGGAAGGTCAGCATCTCGCCGAAGACGGAAGCGGTTTCGGCAAGCGTCAGCGGCGTCTGGCACATGAGGGCGCCTTGCGCGCCGGCAAGAACCTGATGCACGCCGTGGCCGAGTTCGTGGGCGAGTGTCATCACATCGCGCGGCTTGCCCATGTAATTGACGAGCACATAGGGATGGGCCGACGGAACGGTCGGGTGCGCGAAGGCGCCAGGCGCCTTGCCGGGGCGAACGGGGGCGTCGATCCACTGTTCGTCAAAGAAGCGCTTGGCGATTTCAGCCATTTCCGGCGCGAAATTGCCATAGGCGGACAGCACCGTGTCCCTGGCTTCGGACCAGGAGATGATGGCACCAGAGGTTTCCGGAAGCGGCGCATTGCGGTCCCAGAAGTTCATCTGCTCCATGCCGAGCCATTTCGCCTTCATCTTGTAATAGCGATGCGAAAGGCGCGGATAGGCTTCCTTGACGGCCGCAGCGAGAGCATCGACCACTTCGCGCTCGACGCGGTTCGCCAGATGGCGGCTGTCGGCGATATCTTCGAAGCCGCGCCAGCGATCGGAGATATCCTTGTCCTTGGCGAGCGTGTTGGTGATCAGCGTGAAGGTGCGGATATTGGTCTTGAAGGTTTCGGCGAGCGCCATTGCCGCCTTGCGGCGCACTTCCGGATCCTTTTCCTGCAGCATGTTCAGCGCCACTTCGAGCGGCAGCTTCTCGCCGTCGATCTCGAAGCGCAGCTCCGCCATCGTCTCATCGAAGAGACGGTTAAAGGCGGCAGCTGATGTCATCGATTTTTCGAGGAAGAGCTGCTCAAGCTGATCTTCGAGCTGGTAGGGCTTGTCCATGCGCAGGTCGACCAGCCAGGGGCGGTAATGGCCGGCAAGCGGATCGTTCGCCATGCAGGCATCGATCACTGCGTCGTCGATGCGGTTGAGTTCGAGAGCGAAGAACAATAGGCGGCCGGAATAGTCGGTAAGCTTGGCCTGGACGTCGCCATAGAGCTTGCCGTTTGCCGGGTTGGACGTATCCGAGAAATAGGTGAGGCCGGCGAAAGAGCCGAGGCGGCCCATGATATCGTCGAGCGCCTCATATTCCTTCAGCGCCTGGCCGATGCCTTCCTCGCCCTTCTTGGCGGCGGCTTCGGCAAGTTTGCCCTTCCATTTGTCTTCGAAAGCGGAAGCGGCCTTGCCGGCCTTTTCCATATCGGCGACGAAGGCGGTGGAGGTGGCCGAGGGGTAGAGATCCTGCAGCCGCCAGGAGGGAAGCTCGCCCAGAGCCGGGTCCGATGCTGCAGCCGAAGCCGTTGCCGAAAGGTGAAGATCGGCGTGCGCAAGCATATGTCTCATGGGGCGGTTCCTCTTCCTCTTTTATAACAGGTCTGACTGTCTAAGCGCCGCAACGCCTGTCAGCAAGGGTTTTTCGGTGCGAAAAAGGCCCTGTTACGGCACGAAAACTGCCTGTCGCAATCGTTAAAATGCAATTGTTTCTCAAAACAGGATGTTCAAGCCTTTCTGTCAGAGTGCGCTCTATGGTTTCGCATGAAGTGAGGCGACAATGACCGGTTACAATGAGCTCAAAGGGGCAGGGCAGATCCTTGTGGTCGAGGACGATCCCGTGCAGCGCCGTCTGCTCAAGAACGCGATCGAGCGTAGCGGCCATGTGGTGCATCAGGCCGAAAACGGCCGCATCGGGCTGGAGATGGTGAAACGCGATCCCGGCCTTTTCAATGTCATCGTGCTCGATTTGATGATGCCGGAAATGACCGGCCTCGAATTCCTCGAAGCGCTGCATGATTTCGGCACCCAGATCCCGGTCATCGTCCAGACGGGGCAGGGCGGCATCGAAACGGTCGTGCAGGCCATGCGCGCCGGCGCCTTCGATTTCGTCGTCAAGCCGGTTTCGCCAGAGCGCATCAATACGTCGATTTCCAATGCCATGAAGCTCGACCAGCGTGAGGTGAAGGCCCGTACCGGCCGCCGTTCACGCTCGGGCTCCGTCGGCTTCGACGACATCGTTTCGGCAAGCCCGGCAATGATCCGCGTCATCGATCTGGCGCAGCGCGCCTCGCAGTCCAACATCCCGGTCGTGCTCGAAGGCGAATCGGGTGTCGGCAAGGAGTTGGTGGCACGTGCCATCCAGTCGGGGGGCGATCGCGCGACCAAGCCGTTCGTGACGGTCAATTGCGGCGCCATTCCGCACAATCTCGTCGAAAGCATCCTCTTCGGTCACGAAAAGGGTGCGTTTACCGGCGCGACCGAAAAGCATATCGGCAAGTTCATGGAAGCCGATGGCGGCACCATCTTCCTCGACGAAATCGGCGATCTGCCGCTCGAAGTGCAGGTGAAGCTGCTGCGCGCCGTTCAGCAGGGCGAGATCGAGACCGTCGGTGCGCGCACTGCGCACAAGGTCAATGTTCGCCTCATCTCGGCGACGAACAAGGATCTGATCGAAGAGGTCAAGAACGGCCACTTCCGCGAAGACCTCTACTATCGCCTGAACGTCTTCCCGATCACCATTCCGGCGCTGCGCAAGCGCAAGGAGGACATTCCGCATCTGGTGCGCGTCTTTGCCGAGCGCTTTTCCAGCGAGCAGAAGAACGGCCGCCGCATGACGGTCAACGCTGGCACGCTGGCATTGCTGACCGCCTATGACTGGCCTGGCAATATCCGCCAGCTCGAAAACGCGATCTTCCGCGCCGTCGTGCTTGCCGAAGGTCCGGAGCTGACTGAAGCGGACTTCCCGCAGATCGCCGCCCAGCTTCCGAACTACGAAGTCGTGGATCATCTGGCGCTCGTTGCGGACAATTCCCACCTCGATCCTGACGCGGAATTCCCCGAGGATTATCAGGCGGAATCAGTCGCCGAGACGATGCGCCGCGGGACCGAGGCTTCCGATAACGCGATATCGAGCGTCAATCAGTCCGGTGATGTCAGGCGTCTTGCCGATGTTGAGGAAGAACTGATTCGTTTTGCCTTGAAATTCTACCGAGGACAAATGAGTCAAGTGGCAAGAAAGCTAGGTATCGGGCGATCCACACTTTACAGAAAGCTCAAGGACTACGGCATCGACCCCGATAATCCTCAGAAAGATGCGGCATAGGCGCCTTTTTATTAAGAATAAGGCAACCACATTTGGTTACCGTCCATAAACCACTTGTTAGCAGCTCGTTCACTCTATAAAGAAAAGGTTGATCATGTGTGGCATTTTTGCCATCGTGTGACCGCATTTGACAGCCATTTGAGACAGCATTGGACATTGACTGTCTGACGGGGATCGAGTTGCAGAATCTGAATGGGAATACCAAGCTTTCGCGCTTGAGTTGGCGTTTGTGCGCCAAGATTGGCGGAAAGGCAATTAGGACGGCAGCGGCCGCCCTCATTGCACTCGCGGTTTCCTCACCGGTATTCGTTAGCACACCGTCTCAGGCTGCCGGGGACACCCGCAGCCTGAAGCTCTATTTCATCCATACCGGCGAAAAGGCTGTCATCACCTACAAGCGCAACGGCAAGTTCGACCCCAAGGGTCTCGAGCAGCTCAACCGTTTCCTGCGTGACTGGCGCAAGAATCAGCCGACGAAGATGGACCCGCGTCTCTTCGACCTCATCTGGGAAGTTTATCGCCAGTCCGGCTCCAGGGATTACATCAACGTCGTCTGCGGTTTCCGCTCGCCGGCCACCAACGAGATGCTGCGCGGTCGTTCGCGCAATTCCGGTGTCGCCGAAAAGAGCCAGCATATGCTCGGCAAGGCGATGGACTTCTTCATTCCCGACGTGAAGCTCGCCACGCTGCGCGGTATCGGCATGAAGATGCAGGTCGGCGGCGTCGGCTTCTATCCGAAGTCCGGTTCGCCTTTCGTGCATATGGATGTCGGTGGCGTTCGCGCCTGGCCGCGCATGAGCCGTGACGAACTGGTCAGGCTCTTTCCTGACGGCAACACCATTCATATTCCTGCCGATGGCAAGCCGTTGCCGGGCTACCAGCAGGCAATGGCCGATTACAAGCGCCGCATGGCGAACGGCAGCCAGATCATGATGGCCAGCGCCGGCGCTTCCGTTTCCGATGACGAACCTCGCAAGCAGAAGACGCTGTTTGCCTACCTCTTTGGCGGTGGCGCAGACGAGGAAGAGGATAATTCGGAGGATAGCACACCGGTGGCTGTCGCCAAGGCAACGCCGCCGAAGGCTGAGGCTGTCCCGGCAGTTGATGAACCTCAGCCGCAGACGGAAGTGGCAAGCGTGAATGCACCGGTGCCGCAGGTCCGCCCGGCCTTCAGCAATCAGCTTGCCGGCAACGAGGTTGCCAATGCCCTGGTGCCGCCGTCTGCAGGTAACGCTGCCCAGCAGGCCCTTGCCGCCATGCCGGCTGGCCAGCCGCAGGAACCTGAGCATTTCGCCGATCTCAGTGGTTACAGCATTCCGGTTCCGTCGCTCCTTGGGCAGCGTCGTGCGCCGGGTGATGCTGAACTTGCCTCTGTCGATCCGAGCCTGATGTCGACGGGCGTTCCGACCCCAGCCGAACGTCCGGCCGTTGCCGAGAACCTGCTTGCTGCACAGAATGCCAATCCTGATGCGGATGAAGACGCGGCTGATCAGGATACGCTTTCGCCCGCCATGGCGGCGGCGCTCGCAAAGCAGCAGGATCAGAGCGGTGGTGCTGAGGTTGCTATGAACGTATCTTCCGAGCCGCAGACCGTGGAGCAGGCAATCAATGCCGCCGCCCCGAAGAACCCGCCGGCACTCGACAAGCCGCCGCTGCAGCTTGCGGCACTTGTTCCGATGACGAAATCCGCAAGCTTTGCTGCTGCTCCCGCGGCGCCGAAGCCCGTCACCGTCGACAGCCCGGTCGCGCAGGGTCTTCCCACCAAGGGTGGTCGTCCGACCAAGCAGGAAGCGGTGGCCGCCGACGAAAGCCGCCAGACGGTGCGTACCGAGCCGAAGCTGACCCAGAAGATGATCTCGCAGTGGGCTCTTACCAATGCGCGCCTGGAAATGGCGTCCAAGAAGGTGCAGGCTCCGCGCTTCGTCAGCCAGGAGCTGCGCGCCCAGCCAACCTCGGTCTATGCCGAAGGCTTCCAGAAGACTGCTTCGATCGATCCCGGCCGCTTCAGCGGTACGGCTGTCAATTTCATGGAAGTGCGTAAATTCAATACGCGCTGATCCACCCATATTCTGAATAAGCAAAAGCCGCTGGATCGTCTCCGGCGGCTTTCGTTTTTGGGCTGGAGGCACGGCGAAAATCGGCGCTGGTACTTTGATGAGATCAAAAGAAAAGCCGCCGAAACGGCGGCTCTCTGAAAATGCGGTTGGATGATCCTCAGCCTTCCGGCGGGGATTCGATCATGCCGAGGGCATGCAGGTAGGTATCGAGGATCGCATCTTCTTCCATGCGTTCCTGCTCGTCCTTCTTGCGGAGCGCAACGACCTTCTTGAGGATCTTGGTGTCGAAGCCCATGCCCTTGGCTTCGCCATAGACGTCCTTGATGTCGTCGGCGATGGTCTTCTTTTCTTCTTCCAGGCGTTCAATGCGCTCGACAAAAGCGCGAAGCTGATCGCGGGCGACGCCATGTGCATCAGACATCGTGTTCTCCTGATTTCGGGATATGCATTCGGGTTGCCAGTGACTGCCGCGAAGTGCCGCCAGCGTCAAGACGATTTGAGAGCGGGTGGACTATTTGTGCGGGTTGTTCACCTCAAAAGTCGCCTTTTGCACAGGCGATGCTTCCGTCTGGTGGATGTTCTTCCAGTCTTCGTAGGGCATGCCGTAGACGATCTCGCGCGATTCGTCCTTCGTCATAGTGACGCCTTCGGCTTCCGCAGCTTCGCGGTACCAGTTGGACAGGCAGTTACGGCAGAAGCCGGCGAGATTCATCAGATCGATGTTCTGCACGTCGGTCCGTTCGCGAAGATGCGTGATGAGCCGGCGGAAGGCGGCTGCCTCGAATTCCGTCTGTTGTTCCTTGCTGAGCGTGGTCATGGGCCAAGTCCTTTTCACTCAATAGGGGCCTGTGCGTGAGGCGTGCACGCTGTATGCATGCAGGGCCGGATCGGCGTTCATCTCCGCAAAGACAGGTGCCAGGCGCGCCGCCCATTCCTCGATGCCGGCCTCGTTGCCGATGAGGTCCTGGCGTACTTCCAGGAGTGCGTGCGGAATGCCCGTCATCATGCAATGACGATACATGGTGTCACCCTTCAGGGCGCCGTCATAGGGTTCGTTATCACCGACGACGAGATCGGGATCGGCTCGCAGTTTGTCAAGCAATGGGGCGACGGCGCGGTGGTCGCTATCCCAGAGCACTGCCGCATGCCAGGGGCGGGGAACATCCTTCCAGGCAGGTGTGAAGGAGTGGAGGGACAGTACCAGCGGCGCCTTGCCGGTCGCGTTCGCCACCCTATCGATCGTCTCCGACACAGCATTGTGATAGGGTCTGTGGAAGGTTTCGATCCGGTAGTTCCACTCCTCCTCGGTCATCGGATGGTTGCCGGGGATGATGGCGCCGTCGGAGATTTTCATGATCAGCGTCGGGTCGTCCTCGCCGCGGTTGGGGTCGATCAGCAGGCGCGAAAAACCACCGAGCACGCCCGGCACGCCCAGCTGTGCACACAGCTTGCGGACAAGGCCCTGAATGCCGATGTCATAAGCGATGTGCCTGGAGAAGGCACTTTCCGGCAGGCCGAGCCGGCCATATCGTTCGGGCAGACGGTTCATGGCATGATCGCCGAGGATCACCATGCCTTTGTCATGTTGGCCGGATAGGATTTCGAAGGATTGGAAGTGATCCATCAGGAAATTGCCAATTGTCATTTCGTGTATTCGCCCAGTGATTGCATGCGCGTTCCGGCGGTTCAAGCGTGATGGGCAGACCAACGCGACAAGATGCGCCCGATGGGCGGTTATGAAAGGAAATATAATCGATTAGCATTGCGTTGACTTTCGCCTGATGGCGGCGCAAGAAGACACGGATAACGAATAACCGTGGAGCTATTTGGGAGCCGTGTTGATCCAAGCCGCGCCAAGTTTCCTCACGCGGTCCGGGCCGCTTGCCCGTCTCGCATTGTTCGCTCTTGCAGCCGTCTCGCCGTTCTTCATTGCCGATGCCGCGCGTGCGGATTTCCGTGTATGCAACGGTACGCAAAATCTGGTTGGCGTTGCGATCGGATATAGAGCGAAGGACGGCTGGGTTACGGAGGGTTGGTGGCAGGTGCCGGCAACGACCTGCGCCACGCTGATCGAGGGAGAGTTACAGTCGCGTTATTATTACCTCTACGCAGAAGACGCCGCCCGGGGAGGCCGATGGACGGGTGACGTGCAGATGTGCGTGGCGGAAAACGAATTCAAGATCACGGGTGTGCAGGACTGCTACGCCCGGGGTTATCAGAAAATGGGATTCAAGGAATATGATACGGGCCGCCAGGGAAGCTGGATGGTTCAACTCTCCGACACCCCAGGGACGCAAGAAAGCCAGAATTGATGAAGCGTAACCGCAAAGTTAAAATCCTCGCCACCCTCGGCCCCGCCTCCTCCGAGGAGTCGATGATCGAGAAGCTGCACCAGGCGGGTGCGGATATCTTCCGCATCAATATGAGCCATGCGAGCCATGACGTGATGCGCACGCTCGTGCAGCGCATTCGCGCCGTCGAAGCCCGCTCGGGCCGGCCGATCGGCATTCTGGCTGACCTGCAGGGTCCGAAGCTTCGCGTCGGCAAGTTTGCCGATGTCAAGGTGGAGCTGAAGCCCGGCCAGACATTTACGCTCGACAACAACGATACCCCCGGCGACAACACCCGCGTGTTCCTGCCGCATCCTGAAATTCTCGAAGCCGTTCAGCCCGGTCATCGCCTGCTGATCGATGATGGCAAGCTCGCTCTGCGCGCCGAAAAGTGCGACGGCAAGAGCATCGTCACGACCGTCATTGCCGGCACCAGCATTTCCGACCGCAAGGGTGTCAGCCTGCCCGATACGCTGCTTGGCGTGGGCGCGCTGACCGACAAGGACCGTGTCGACCTCGACGCGGTTCTGGCGACCGACGATGTCGACTGGGTGGCGCTCTCCTTCGTCCAGCGTCCCGACGACCTCGCCGAAGTGCGCAAAATCGCCCGTGGCCGCGTCGGCATCATGTCGAAGATCGAGAAGCCGCAGGCGCTGGAACGCATCGAAGAAATCATCGAGCTTTCCGACGCGCTGATGGTCGCCCGTGGTGACCTCGGCGTCGAAATGCCGCTCGAAGCCGTTCCTGGCATCCAGAAGCAGCTCATCCGCTCCTGCCGCCGTTCGGGCAAGCCTGTCATCGTCGCCACGCAGATGCTGGAATCGATGATCTCTTCGCCGGTTCCGACACGCGCCGAAGTTTCGGACGTTTCGATCGCCGTCTTCGAAGGTGCTGACGCGATCATGCTGTCGGCCGAATCGGCTTCCGGCGCTTATCCGGTCGAAGCCGTCTCGATGATGGCCTCGATTGCGAGCACCGTGGAGAAGGATCCGCACTATCCGGGCATCATTTACGCGCAGCGCGCCCAGCCGGAAGCAACCGGCGCCGACGCTATCTCGCTTGCCGCCCGCCAGATCGCCGAGACGCTGAAGCTGTCGGCTATCGTCTGTTACACGTCTTCCGGCACGACCGGCCTGCGCGCCTCGCGCGAGCGTCCGCAGGTGCCGATCATCGCTCTGTCGCCGATCATCAAGACGGCGCGCCGTCTGTCCGTCGTCTGGGGCATGCATTGCGTCGTCACGCATGACGCGACCGACCTTGACGACATGGTCAACCGCGCCTGCCGCATCGTTGCGGCAGAAGGTTTCGGCAAGCCGGGCGATCGCATCATCATCTCCGCTGGCGTGCCGCTCGGCACACCGGGCGCGACCAACATGCTGCGTATCGCCTATATCGGCTCCGACGGCCAGAGCGGCATCTGATCGTTTTTAGGCTTGAAAATGCAAAGCGCTCCTCGAAAGAGGGGCGCTTTTTGTTTTCGATTTTGCCTTGGGTGCCTCAGCCGCCGGAGAGGTGACCGACGCGATAGATCTGATTGGTGCCTGAGGCGGGCGGGGCTTCCGCGGAAAGGCCGAAACGCACCATCGTCCAGTCATGCGGATCGAAGGCAGCGATGCGGGCGAGCACATATCTGTCGCCGGCTTCCTGCTTTGCCAGATCAATCTCCTGCTGCCGTAAGTCGGGCAGAGAGACATCCGGTTCGATAGGGAGGTGTTCGCTGTAAGCAAAGCGGGCGTTGGCGAGGTCCGGTGAGACATGCGCATGCCAGACGATCCAATGGCGAATGCGCGGCCGGCCGAAGGCGTCTGTCAGCGCGGCAAAGCCGGGGCCGCAGATGAAGTTGCTGGCGCCTTCCGGCTGGTCCCAGAGATAAAAAGGCGCGTACAGATTTTCCCGGCTCCCGAACTCGCCCCGGCGAGCGCTCAGAAAGGCCTTGAAACCGAGATGCGGGAAGCCGTCCATCGCCGGGCCCTTGTCGCGGATGCGGCGATGGATGATCTCGATGTCGTAATCTGCAGGCAAGGTGAAGGAATATTGCATGGCCATCATGGCTGTCTCTCCTCATACCAGTCAACGAAGCGTCCCTTCTCAAAACCCTGGATGCTGAGATAGCCGAAAGGGCTGTCAGCTGTCGCCCCGTGCCAGTGAAGCTCGTTCGGGGCGAACCATATTGCATCGCCGGTTCTGACTTCCTCGACAGGTTCACCCTTCCGCTGCACGAGACCGACGCCGGAGAGGACATAAAGAAGCTGGCCGCGCGGATGCGTATGCCAGTGTGTGACGGTACCGGGATCGAGGGTTGCGCGCATGGCGGTGTTCTCGCCATCGATCTCACTGTCGAGCAGCATTTCGACCCAGAAGGGCGCATTCGAAACGCCTTCGGGAGAACGGATCGCACTGCCGGGACGGCGGATCGTCATCGTCCTCGGATTGGCGGTGCTCATGCCGGAACTCCCCTGGCGCGTGATTCCCATCCGGGTTCGGCCATCTGTGCCAAGCCGTCGCCAAAAGACCATTCGTCCGGTTCGCTGGTCGATATGACGATCATCACGTCTTCCGGGCGCATGCCGGGGGATTGCTGCAATAGTTCGACGGCTCGGCGGAAGAGAGCCTTGCGCATTTCCGTCGAGCGCGGCTTGCCGGTCGTGATCGAAATCAACACGAAATCATCCGAGCGCGGACCGGCAAGGTAATTGCGGTCGAAGATCAGTTCGCCCGGCTCATGCTGGTGGATGATCTGGAAGCGGTCGGCCGGCGGCACATTGAAGGTCTCGACCATGGCCTTGTGGATGCTGTCCGAGAGTGCACGCAGATAGTCAGGCGATTTGCCCTTCAGAAGGGAAATGCGAGCGAATGGCATTGGTGGCCTCCTTGTTCTTTGTCTTGACAGGAGAAGCATGCCACGACACCATGGTGCGGAAAATCAGAATTTTATGGATTGATCATCCTAAAAATCGGGATCGTGAAATGCGACGGATTACGTTCGATCTGGATGTGCTGAGGACGTTCGCGACCGGCATGGATCTCGGCAATTTCGCTAAGGCAGCGGATCGTCTGGGGCGCTCGACCTCGGCGGTCAGCGCGCAGCTTAAGAAGCTGGAGGAGCAAGCCGGCACGCCGATTTTCCGCAAATCCGGGCGCGGACTGGCGCTAACGGAAGCCGGAGAGACGATGCTTGCCTACGCCCGGCGATTGCTCGATCTGAACGACGAGGCAGTCGCTGCGGTGCAGAGTGTCGAGCTCGAAGGCTGGGTGCGGCTCGGCCTGCAGGAGGACTTCGGTGAGGACTTGCTACCCGAGGTGCTCGGACGCTTTGCTCGGGCGCACCCGAAGGTGCGGATCGAAGCGCGTGTGGTGCGCAATGCCGAGCTTCTGGAACGGGTGACGACGGGGAAGCTCGATCTTGCGCTCGCCTGGAGCAGCGGCACTTTGACCGCCCATTGCGAGCATATTGCCGATGTGCCGATGCGCTGGATCGGCCCGACGAATGGCTTGCCGGCATGGGCGGCTGGAAGCGGCGAGCCGATGCCGCTTGCCTCGCTTGAGGCGCCCTGCCTGCTCAGGAATGCCGCGACGAAAGTGCTGGACGAGGCCGGCATCTCCTGGCGCCTGTCCTTCGTCAGTCCAAGCCTCGGCGGCCTCTGGGCGGCAACCGCTGCAGGGCTGGGTATTACGGTGCGCACACCTGTCGGGCTGCCTGCCAAGGTGCGAATGCTGGCGTCAGGCGAAGCCGGCCTGCCGGAATTGCCTGACCTGGGACTGGTCTTGCATCGAGCGGAAGCGGAGCCGGATGCTGCAACGAGCCGGCTGGCGGAATTGGTGCTGCAGTCAGTGCACGAGGCAGTGCGAGATATTTCTATTTCATCCGATCAGGAGAAGGCGTTGCGGAGGTTCGGGTGAAGTGTTGACGCTTCCTGCTGAAGCCGATAGCCTTTCATCACTATGAAAATGATCGCTCTCAACATCGCTACGGTCTTCTTCTTGAGCCTCTAAGGCTCTGCCCTCGGGCAAAGGAAGATGCGGCCGCTTCACCAGCCTGCTGGCTGGTGCGTTGCCGTGGACTGTAACCACCCTGCATCCGGCCGATTGACAATGCCGGCAGGGTCTGGCGATAAAGAGATATCTCATGACATCTACTGGTTACCCGCCGGCGCTCAGCGCCGCGCAGATCGAGCAATTCATCGAAGACGGCTTCGTGCGGATCGATGATGCTTTTCCCCGCGACGTGGCCGCGGAAGCCCGCGCCATCATGTGGCGCGACATTCCCTTCGATGCCGACGATCCGAAAAGCTGGGTGCAGCCGGTCGTCCGGCTTGCCGGCTATGGCGGTGGGCCGTTCGAAAAGGCGGTCAACACGCCTGTGCTGCATTCGGCTTTCGATCAGCTCGTCGGCAAGGGACGCTGGGAGCCGCGCAGCGGTCTTGGCAGTTTTCCGGTCCGATTTCCGCATCCGGATGACCCTGGCGATGCCGGCTGGCATGTGGATCTGAGCTTTCCGGGAGAGGATGGAAACCCAGGCGAGCAGCGGGATTTTTCCGCCTGGCGGGTCAATGTCAACTCGCGGGGACGGGCGCTCCTGATGCTCTTCCTGTTCTCGGATGTCGGCGAAGAAGACGCGCCGACGCGTATCCGGGTCGGATCGCATAAGGATGTCGCAAAGATGCTGGAGCCAGCCGGTGAGGCTGGCATGGCGCATCTGTGGCTGGAGCATATCGGCGAGGACAGGCTGCTTGCTCTGGCGACGGGGCAGGCGGGCACGGTTTATCTGTGCCATCCGTTCCTCATTCATGCGGCGCAGATGCATCGCGGCAAGGAGCCGCGCTTCATGGCACAGCCGGGCCTCGCGCCTTCGGAGCTGCTGAAGCTTCTGCGTGAGGATGGCGCCTACTCGCCTGTCGAAATCGCCATCCGCAGGGCGCTTCAGCAAGGTTGAGGCGTGTCGCAAAACCGCTGCACAGGTTTGCGCGGCACGATTGACGTGGAGGGGGTTGCTTCGTATCGAACCCCCTCCACTTCAGGTAACCTCCTCCACAAGATGTCCGGATTCAAGAAGAGGGCGCTCTTTGTATGTCCGAAATTGACGCTCAATGCTCTCGGTGGAGGGGGTTCACGTTCAAATGGAGGGCGTGGAGGGGGTTACCCCATCCAGCTCAAGTGATTGATATATATATATTTAAATTGAGTGGAGGGTGTGGATGGGGTTATTTGTTCAAACCTGCCGGAAGCCACTTATGTCGGTACTCAACGTGGCTGTATAGCAGTGCTTACGGCTACTCTTGGAAAACGCACCGAACCCCATCCACCCCCTCCACCTCCGCCGCGACCAGAGAGGGTGCATTCGGCTTTGCCTGTCACATCACGCCTGCATTTCCTGTTGTGCCGCCCGGCGGATTGCCTGTGGCGGCTGGCCGAAGGCGCGCAGGAAGGCGCGGCGCATGCGCTCGCGATCGGCAAAGCCGGTTTCGCGGGCGACGGTATCGATCGGATGGCGGCCCTGCTCCATCATCAGACGGGCCGCCTCCAGCCGCAGGTTCTCGACCGCTTTTGCTGGCGACTGACCCGTTTCGGCGCGGAAGGCACGGCTGAACTGGCGAGGGCTCAGATGAGCGGCCTCGGCCAGCTCCTCCACAGAGAGGGTGGATTTCAGATTGCTGCGTGCATGCGCAAGCGCCCTCTGGATACGGTCCGACTTAGGCTCCAGCTCGAGTAGAGCAGAGAATTGCGACTGGCCGCCGGCGCGACGATGATAGACGACCAGCTTGCGGGCAACGGCGCGGGCGATTTCCAGGCCATGATCCTTCTCGACCATTGCCAGCGCCAGATCGACGCCCGCCGTCATGCCCGCCGAGGTCCAGACGGAACCGTCGATGATATAGATGCGGTCTTCCTCCATCCGGATCTCGGGGTACCGGCTCTGCAGTTCGCGGGCGAGGTACCAGTGGGTGGTGGCGCGGCGGCCATCAAGAACACCGGCATCGGCAAGCAGGAAGGCGCCGGTGCAGATCGAGGCGAGGCGGCGGACAGCGGGGAGGGCGGCGCGAATGAAATCCGCCTCGGCTTCGTTCGGCAGCTTTATGTCAGGCGCGCCGGCGACGATCAGTGTGTCGAAACCGGGATCGCCGAAGGCTTCGGTCTCGACGATCATGCCCAGTGAATTGGCGATGGGACCGCCGGTCTCCGAGAGATAATGGATGTCGTAGACTTTCTCGCCGATCTCGAGATTGGCGAATTCGAAGGCCGAGACGGCAGCAAGGCTCATGATCTGGAAACCGGGAAAAAGCAGGAAGCCGATTTGCTGCATGGTCATCATGTCCAGAAAAGTGGATGTCTTAAAAGGTGGTGTATATGACATTTAGGACATCGGCAATCGGGCGTAAAACTCTCCTCAAGCGCAAGGCAATCGGGCTGGCGCACCAAATGGAGAAACGATCATGGCACAAGAACATAAGGGTACGGCGCTGGTCACAGGCGCCTCTTCGGGCATCGGCGCGATCTATGCACACCGGCTGGCGAAGCAGGGCTACAATCTCATTCTCGTCGCCCGCAACGGTGAGCGGCTGAAGGCGCTGGCAAGCCGGCTGACCGATGAGACGGGCCGAACCGTCGAGACGCTGTCCGCTGATCTCGGCAAGAAGGACGATCTTGCCAAGGTCGAGAAGGTGCTGAAGGAAGATCAGAGCATTACCGTGCTTGTCAACAATGCCGGCTTCGGCGGCACGGCGCCGCTGCTCGCGTCCGACGTCGACAAGATGCAGGAAATGATCGAGCTCAACGTGACGGCATTGACGCGGCTGACCTATGCGGCAGTGCCAGGCCTCGTTGCCCGTGGTGGCGGCACAATCATCAACATCGCCTCGATCGTCGCAATCGCGCCAGAAGTCCTGAACGGTGTCTATGGCGGCAGCAAAGCCTTCGTGCTCGCCTTCAGCCAGTCGCTGAAGCACGAGCTTGCCGACAAGAATATCCGCGTTCAGGTCGTGCTGCCGGGTGCCACGGCGACCGAATTCTGGGGCATTGCCGGCACGCCGGTCGAGCACCTGCCGGGTGAAATCGTCATGTCGGCGGAAAACATGGTCGATGCTTCGTTGGCAGGTCTTGCCGCGGGAGAATTTGCGACGATCCCGGCGCTTGAAGATGCCGGCTTGCTTGCTGCCTATGAACAGGCTCGCCAGGCGCTGATGCCGAACCTGTCACGTTCGGCTCCGGCTGCGCGCTACAAGATCGCCTGAAGACGATCGATAGCGAAGACATCGTCCGCGGCAGGTTGCTGCGGACGATGTTTTCTATTGGGGGAGATCCGAGCGGAAGGCCGCTGCGACATTGTCAGCGAGGCGATCGTGGATAGCGGTCCGACTCGTTCCCTGGGGATCGTCACAGAGAGGCTCTTCACCTTCTTCCCTAAGGATGGCGGCGCCCGACGGCTTGCATTCACTGAAGGCGCTGTATTGCGAAGTGTCGCCCAGAAGATCGTAGTGCGCGTTGGGTATAGCGTCCTTCAGGCCTGACGCGCGCAGCCCAGGCCAGATGCTCGCCGGCATACCGAGATTGATGAGGCGGACCGGGATCGATATGCGCTTGAGGCTGTCCCGTGAGAAATTCACGCCGAATTCGGGATCGATGACAACGGCCGCCTTCACCCGCGGATCGAGATGAGAGCGAGCGATATTTTGCGGATCGATGGAATGAAGATCGATGCCGGCGCCGGCGAATTCGGCGCAGTCGACGCCTGTGCCACCGGGGTCGCAGGAACGCGCGAAGCTTTCCGGATCGAGGCGGCCGCCTCCGAGGGAGAGTGCTGACGTTCCGCCGACAAGGAAGCCCAGCACGCCGACGCGGTTGCGGTCTATCTCGACAGACAATGTGCTGCGCTTCTCGATCGCCGTCAGGGCAGCGGAGAGATCGGCAGGGCGCAGCCA
>NZ_AJWE01000108.1:0-91375 GCF_000281145.1 Rhizobium sp. CF142
CCAGTAAGGCCCTGCGTCGTCAGTGCGGCAACGACCAAGAGACCGATTGTGGCGAACAGCGCGTTGAGCGGCGTCGAAATCTTTGAGAATGGCACTGCCGACATTAGATACTCCCAACCCCCCGGCATTCGTCGACAATAGATACCTTCGGACCACACGCAAGGGAGGTTGGGGTGGCGCCTCGTTCAAAAGCAGCCTGCCAGGCCTTCATAAGAACCCTCACGCCCCCCCGCCCTGCCCCTCTCCATCCGCCCGCACAATGAAACGCTTCGACACCAGCCAGCACAGCAGCGCCCAGAGCGAACCCGCCCCCCAGCCGGCCAGCACATCCGTCGGGTAATGCACGCCGAGATAGATGCGGCTGAGGCCGATGATGACGGCGAGGAAGATGCCCGCCCCCATGACGAAGATGCGCGTGGCGCGGAAGCGCTGCGTGCGGGCGAGAAGCGCCCCGAGCGTGAGGTAGGTGACGGCCGAGACCATCGCATGGCCGCTCGGAAAGCTGAGGTCATGGACATCGACGAGATGCGGAACAATGTCAGGTCTTGCGCGGGCAACGATGATCTTGAGCCCCGTGCTCGCCAGCCAGCCTGTGAGAACCGAGAGGAACAGGAAGATGGCAATACCGGTCTTGCGGTCGAGCAACAGATAGGTGGTCGCAAGCAATGTCAGCAGCGTCAGAACGGTGACGCCGCCGAGGCTGGTAATGTCGCCCATCGCATGAACGAGCCATTGCGGGCCGATCGGCCGGCCGAGATCGCCTGATTGCCGCAGCCAGAGCAGGATCGTCTGGTCGAAGCCAAGTGTTTCGCCTTCCAGCACCTCGCTCGTCAGCCGCTGCAGCAGGAAGAGGCCGCCGGCAATGCAGGCAAAGGTGATGAGCGTCATCGGCTCATACTGATTCAGCCAGGTCTTGATACGCTGCATTCTTCTCCTATCAGGCGATATCACGTGCCGGGAAAGTCCCGGCGCAGGAACTCATCAACTGTGTGAGGCGACGGAAATTTGCAAGGGTGCCCGGTCAGTTTGTAGCCAATGACCGCAGCATCAAGCTCAGTTCTGCGGATTCGGCCGGTAGTGGTCGAGCTGATCGTATTGCCAGACCCAATGGCGGTCCCCGTCGGGCCCGGGCGGCACGTAGACCGCGCCGAGCCGGGCCAAAAACGGTGCGTGGCCGGGCTTCTCATGATTCACCTGGAACTCTATACGCGTCACGCCATAGCGTTCATGCAACGCGACGAACAGCGCACGCGCCAGGCTGTAGCCCATGCCCTTCTGCATATTGTGGGTTTCCGTGACGAAATGGCCGATGGCGGCGGTTCGTCTGTCGCCAAGCCTGGGGCCGACAAGCCAAAATTTCACGTAGGCAAGCTGAACCCACTTACCTTCCTCCAGCGCAGGGACCTTCACCGTCAAATGGTCGAGTGAAAAAAATTCGTCCGACGCGGGCGGCCAATGCCAAGGCTTGTAAGGATCCCAGGCAAATTGAAGGGGGGCGTGAAGGGCCGCGGCACAATCGCTTTCCAGACGGGCAATGTTCGCCGCCCGTCGGCGCTCTCGCTCCGGCCGGATCAACGGCCTCGTAAGCAATCCGATAAACAAGCAATTTTCTGTCAGGAGGAGACCTTTATAGACGACGTCCAGCATGAAGAACCCTGATCGCTGAAATATGGACGCGGCCCATAGCACATAGCGCTTAACGCTTGCCTTCCAGACCTCCTCTTTCGTTCGAAACCCGCTTTGCAGCAGCAGGCCGACACGATCACATCGGGCTCACCGAACTTTGTACTCACCTCTTCATCTACCGCTTTCCCTACCTTCGTATAGTTACAAATCCCGGCTAACCCGGTGATCCTGATGCGGCTGAAGGACAGTCGCTCGAGGAGAGTAATGACATGCACAGGACATTGTCAGCTGCGGCCGTCGCCCTCGCCGTCTCCGCCGCGCCTTCGGCTGCTGCTTCCGCCGCCCAAAGACCTGTGAACGCCGAGGCCGCCGGCAAGATCAGGGCGGGGTTCTCCAGGCTGATGGAGCTCGCCAACCGGCATGATTTCAGCGGACTTCACGCCATGTTCTGGCAATCCCCCTCAGCCCTCCTCGTCGCCAAGAGCGCCGTTCCCGCCGAGGGAAACTGGGCAGGTTTCTGGGGCAACGAAGCGATCGACAGGAAGCTGCACGACATCGGCACATCCGGCCCGGTCGTGCTTGAGCCTGATTACACCAAGCTCAAGATCGTCGGCCTGACGCCTGACGTCGCGGAATCCTACGCGCCGATGAACATCACCGTCTCCTATGCCGGCCAGGACGGGACGCCCAAACCGTTCCTGATGATCATCGACTGGATTCATATCGGAAAGGACTGGAAGGTTGCTTCGGAAATCATCCTGCCGGTGCCGCCGGCACCTGCTGCCAAGGGTTAGCTGCCCGCAAACTGACCTCACCAACCCCTGAATCAAACGCCGCCTGCGACCGGCAGGAGCCTCTCCTGTTCAGGCACAGGATTGCGGCGGAAAGGACCCCCAAAATGTCTGGTACCACGAAAAGCCTCGTAATCTCGCTTGGCCTCGCCCTGATCTCACTCTCGGCTGCCGAGGCAAAGACCGCGTCGCCTGCCACGGTCGTTATGAGCGGACAGCAAAAGCTGCTGGCGGACGCTGACGGCCAATCGCTCTACACTTTCGACAAGGACCAGCCCGGCAAGTCATCCTGCACACTGCTCTGTGCTCTCGCATGGCCTCCGTTCGAAGCACCGGCCAGCGCCAAGGCTTCCGGACCCTGGAGCGTTGTCACGCGACCGACCGGGGTAACCCAGTGGGCTTACAACGGCTCGCCGCTATACACCTATCACTTCGATTCCAGGCCTGGAGATGTCCATGGCGACGGCGCCGAAGGCGTTTGGCATCTCGCCAGACCATGACGCCATAGTGTCGGATGGCGGATGGCGAATTCCGAACCGGCGGCAGGGCAAGTGCAATTCGACAAACTTGCCCCGTCGCGCAATTCGTTCCAATGATAGCGAGCTCGTGTTCGCGCAAAGGCGCTATCGGTGAGCGCCCTTGCATCCCCCGATATCAGGCCCCCGGAAAAGGGACGAGAATGAAAAAACTGCCCGGCGCCGCTCTTGCACTTGCGATTGCCGTTTACGGCGCGGGAGCTCGGGCGGATGATACGGCACCGCCATCCTATGCCGATACGACACTGACAGGCGATTGGCACGGCTATCGCAATTGGCTGCGGGACCAGGGCGTCACTTTCACGATGTCGCAGACCAGCGATGTGCTCGGCAACGTATCGGGCGGCGTGAAAAGAGGAACGGCCTATGACGGTCTTTTCCAATTGCAGGGCGATTTCGACATGGGCCGGTTGGCAGGCTGGACCGGCGGCGCCATTCATATTTCCGGTTATGCGATCCAGGGTCAGGGCCTGTCCGGCAAGGATGTCGGCAATCTTCTGACCGTAACCTCGGTGGAGGCCGATCCCGGCTTCAGGCTCGGGGAATTCTATCTCTCGCAGAGTCTCATGGACGACAAGGTAACGGTGAAGCTCGGGCAAATCCTGGCGGACCAGAATTTTGCGATCAGCAATACGGCGAGCCTTTTCGTCAATTCGACATTCGGATGGCCCGGAATTTTTGCCGCGGATCTGCCCGGAGGAGGACCGGCCTATCCCTTCGCCGTTCCGGGCGCTCAGATCATCATCAAGCCTGACGATGCCTGGACGCTGCAGGCTGCCGTCTTCAATGGCAGCCCGACCGGGTCGGACCCCGATGGCAATGCCAATGGACTGGGATTTCCGCTTGGCGATGGCGTGCTGGCGATTGCCGAGGCAGGCTATGCCTATATGCCCGGAAAGGGCGGGACCGGCCTGCCCGGCACCTACAAGATCGGTGCCTGGTACAATTCCGAAGAGTTCGACAGCCTGACCACCGCATCGAACGGCGTCTCGCTCGCCGATCCGCTCTCAAGCGGCAGCCCGCGCCGGCTCTCGGGCAATTTTGCGGTCTACGCCGTTGTCGATCAGACGCTCTGGCAGGAGCCCGGGAGTACGGACAATGGCCTCAATGGATTTGTCCGTATCGCGGTTGCGCCGCAGCAGGAGCGCAACAGCATGAACTGGTATTTTGATCTGGGTCTTGCCTATAAGGGGCTTCTGCCGGGCCGCGACAATGACACAGCCGGCGTGAGCTTTGCCTATGCCAGCATGAGTTCGGGCATGTCGGATCTGGTAAAGGCCGAAAATGCCTTCAACGGGACGTCGCAGCCGGTTCCAAGCTCCGAAGCCGTGATCGAAGCCACATATCAGGCGGCCGTGACGCCATGGTTTACAGCTCAGCCATTCTTTCAATATGTCGTCCGACCCGGCGGCAATGCAGCCGATCCCGACAAGCCGAATTCGCGCATACAGAATGCAGCGATTTTCGGTTTCAGAGCCGTGACATCCTTTTGAGGGCGGCAGCCGGCCGCCGCGGCAAGCCGATCAAAGCCGGATGGCAGTCTCCTCTTTGGCCGTGCGGATAACGATCATGGTGAAAAAGCGGGCGACATTGTTTTCGTCGCGGAAAAGCCTGTCGCACAGAGAGTCGAATTCTTCCATATCGCGCAGCCGCAGCATCAGAACGACATCGGTTTCGCCGGTGACGGAATAGGCTTGCGAAACGGCCTCTTCGGCGACAGCAATATCCAGAAAGCGGCGCATATGCGCCTCGCCATGCAACTTCATTTCCACCGTCACCAGCGCCTTGATCCCGCGTCCGGCCCTGGCGGGATTGAGGATTGCGACGATGCGGTCGATCACACCCGATTTGTGGAGCCGCTGTACGCGGCGCAGGCAGCTGGAGGGGGACAGGCCCACCTCCTCGGCCATATCGATATTGGTGCGCGACGCATCGCGCTGCATCAGGTTCAGAAGTTTTCGGTCGATACGATCCATGTCGGCGAGCATACCGGTCGAACGCGCCATTGCAATAAAATTGCATAGACCTGCAATCTTTGACCGCAAATTCGAAGCGAACGGGGCTAACAGATTGAGGCACCATCAAGGGGGTCTCAAATGTCGTTCTTCTCGCTCATCCGCCGCAACACCAGGGAAACACTCGCAATTTACTGGGTGCTTGTCCGCATCACGATTCCGATCGCGGTTGCGGCCGAGCTCTTGTCGAGGATGGGAGCGGTCAAGGCGGTCGCCCCCGTCTTTGCGCCCGTCATGAACCTGGTCGGGCTCCCCCCGGAGCTCGGCGTGGCCTGGCTGACGGGCATGCTGGTGGGGATCTGGGGTGCCGTTCCCTTGGTTTTCACCCTCGTTCCCGCATCCTCGCTCAGCGTCGCTGACATCACTGTATTCTCGGCCCTCATCCTGTTCGCGCATGGTCTGCCGATCGAGCAGAAGATCATCCAGAAGGCGGGTCCAGGCATGATCGCGACGACCACGCTGCGCATGGCGGGCGGCCTGCTCTATGCCTTCCTGCTGCACCATGTTCTGACTGCGACAGGCTGGCTCGCTGGCCCTGCCAATCCTGTCTGGCTGCCGATCAGCGCAACGCCCGACTGGGCCGACTATATGAGAGGGCTTGCCGAGACCATGGTCTGGATGCTTCTCATCCTCGTCGTCCTGTCCTGGGGCCTTGAAATCCTCAAGGTGACCGGGCTGCTGGGCCTGATGATGAAGGCGCTTTCGCCTGTGCTGCGCCTCGCGGGCATCAGGGGCGAGGCCGAGCATCTCACGGCTATCGGCCTGTTTCTGGGCATTTCCTACGGCGCCGGCCTGCTGATCCGCGAGGCGCAATCAGGAACGATATCGCCGCGCCAGATCTTTCTGTCATGCGTGTTCATGGGTTTTGCGCATAGCGTGATCGAGGACACGATCGTGGTGATGTCGCTCGGCGCAGATCTGCAAGGCGTTCTGACCGGCCGGCTCATCTTCGCCATCGCGGCATGCGCAGCGATCGCCGCCCTGCTGCGCCGCCTGCCCGACAAGGCATTCTTCGCGCAGATGTTTCGCCTGGGAAATATGGAAGCCGAACGCCGATGAAGGCGCAAGCCCGGGGCAGCGAGACCGCCCCGGACTGCCGAAAGCGTCATGCGGCGCCCGCACCGGACGCCGCATGACCTCGCTAGACCAGCGGTCCGCGGCTGGTGGCGATCAGATCCTCCTCCTCGTCCCGCTGACGCCCGCCAAAAGCGGCGGCCGCAGCGGCGATGAAGGCGCCGACCAGCAGCGACAGCGAGCCGATCAGCGCCGAGGTCGCAGCAGCCTTGCGGGCCTTGTCGGCAGCAGCCTGTGCCGCGACCTTGGCATCGTCGATCTGCTTCAGCACCGTATCCACCCGCGCCAGCGCATCGGCCTCCGGAAGGCCCGTGCGGGCCGAGACGATGCCGGCAATATAGGTCTTGTCACCGTCAGGCACCGAGCCGTTCGCCGCCCCCTGCAGGAGGATGCGGGAGATTTCGGCAGCGGCCGCACCATTATCCGCGTTGGCGCGGTCGGCGATATTTTGGGGCCGCAGCAGCGCATCGGTGAAATAGGCGGTGGGTGTACCGACCGAACTCGTGTCCGAAGCCGAAGTGGCGGCAGCACCTCCGGCCACACCGGCGGCCATGGCGGCCTGACCGGCGGCACTTGCCCCTGCAAGCGAGGTCAGCGACGAGGCCAGGAAGCCGGCGACGAAGACGGTCGCGAGCGCCCAGCTGAGGAAACCGTGGGCCGTATCGCGGAAGAAGACTTCATCCGTATGCACCGCCGCCCATTTTGTCCTGAGCCGCCCGGTGAGATAGCCGCCGAGAGCTGACGACAGCCACTGCACGACAACCAGCCAGATCGCCGCGGTAATGCCGACGGTAGCCGCCGAACTGCTTTCGCCCGACCAGGGCGACACCATCGTCAACCCCACGCCGGAGCCGAGCAGCAGCAGGATGAGCGTGATGCCCGTCGCCGCCACGGCGCCGCCGATGATCGGCCCCCAGGCGATGGCCGCGACCGAGGATTCGACCGGCATCACACCGGTCTGCCCGCTTTCAAGAGGGTATCTGTCTTCAGCGAGAGACATGTTAAGCCCCCTATCGCATGAAAAGAACGAGAAGAATGACGATCGGCAACGGGATACCCAGAAGCCAGAGAAGAATACCGCGACCCATGTGAAAATCCTCCATGATATGAGTGTGTTCGCAAGGATCGAACGCCACGGCATACTGTTTGTTCCGAAACCGGGCGCCGCAATGCCTGCCCGCAATTCCCGCCTTCTATGGAACAGGGGGAGTCCGCTCCGCGTTGGGCTTTCAGAGAAAGGAGCGTTTCATGGCCCACAAGACAAAACCGCTCGTCGAAGTCGCCGCAAGGACCGAGGACGGCCGCGTGCCGCTCGGCATCATGAACACCAGGCAGGCACTCGACCTGCCCGACGAACTGGATGTGGAAATCTCCCATCCGGACAAGGAGCCCGGCGCAACCGACCACTTCATCGACAAGAAAGAGCTGCGCAGGGTCGGGAGAAAGGCCCGCGGCAAACAGTGAGCCCATCGGCCGCGAGCGGCTGAAGGCCTATCGTCGGATTGACCGCCGTTGATACATGCGGCAAGCGAGCTATCTCGCCAGCATGGATCATCTCTTCGGCGACAAGACCACGCATCCCAAAAGCCTGCGCGAGGGGCTGCGGCGCATCGAGCAGGGCGAAGGCCGCAAGGCCATCCTCCTGCAATTCGCCTTTGCCGTCATAGACATCGCCATCCTCGCCTTCTTCGTGCTCGGTCCCTATTTCCGCGCCGGCCCCACCTATCTCGTCATTGATTACGTCATCGCCGTCTGGATCGCCGCCGAGATCGCGGCGCGCGCCATTGCTGCACCGTCTCTGCGCAGCTGGATCCTGCGGCCGATGACCTGGATCGATTTCATCGTGCTGGCAACGCTGCTCTTCCCCGATGCGCTCTTCAACTTCGCCTTCCTGCGGGTCATGCGGCTCTGGGCGATCGGCCGCAGCCCGCTGCTGAGGGAGGCGCTGCGCAGGATGGGCTGTGTCGACCGGATTGATGTTTTCCGGGCGGTCATCAATTTCGTCGTCTTCCTCTTCCTCGTCACCGGATTCGTCTACACATCCTTCTTCTATAACCGGGAGGGAGGCGAAGGTTTCGTCGATGCGCTTTATTTCACCGTCGCAACCGTCACCACGACGGGCTTCGGCGACATCACCCTGCCCGGCACGCTCGGCAAGCTCACCTCGGTCGTCACCATGATCGTCGGCATCTCGCTCTTCGTCCGGCTGGCGCAAGCGGTGGTGCGGCCGCACAAGGTCACCTTCCCCTGCCACCGCTGCGGCCTGCAGCGCCATGATGCCGATGCCGTTCACTGCAAGGCCTGCGGCGAGATCCTCAACATTCCCGACGAGGGAAGCTGACGGGGCCACTGCCGAAAAACCTGCCGCACCAGGCAACCGGCTGCCCCTCTCCGCCATCCATCCTGGAAGCGGTGAAGCCATACCAGTCGATTGACAAGGCGCGTCAGGCTCACCCATGTTTGCGGCCTTCGATCAACGACATAAAGCTTTGCCGGGATGAATGAGATCTCCGTCACGATTGAAAGTCCGCTGCAATCCGAAGTTTCCTCCCTCCTGTTGCAGTCGGATGCCGTCGCCGCGAAGCTTTATCCGGGTGAATACCGACGTCGGATCGATGCCGGGTTTCTGGCAAAGCCTGGCACCTATGTTCTCGTCGCTCGCCTGGCTGAAAGAGCGGCAGGCATGTGCGTGCTGTTCGACAGAGGCGACTTTTCAACGGAACTCAAGCGCATGATCGTCGATGCGAAGTCCCGTGGCTACGGCGTCGGCCGGGCCCTTCTTCAAGGCGCAGAGATGCAGGCCATGAAGCTTGGAGCGCTCACAATGTTGCTCGAAGTCGGAACGCGCAATACCGAGGCACAGCAGCTCTATCGGCGCGGAGGCTATCAATCCTGCGATCCTTTCCCGCCTTATGCTGGATCGCCGATAAGCCTCTTCATGATGCGGCACCTTGCGGCGTCCACCCCACGTTCCTGAACCAAACCCCACTGCAACGCTCGCGGCGAGATCCTCGCCATTCCCGACGCGGCAAGCTGACGGGGCCACCGCGGAAAAACGAGCCGCAGTGCCGAACCGGCCGCCTTCCCTGTCGCGCCTTGCATCCTGCCGGCCTGGATGCATTTTTGCTAAATCAGCTGATGATATCAGGCAGGGTTTGCGGTTATACCGGGTTGCCCCCATCAGCGTGCTTGAGTCCCATGCCTATTCCCTACCGCAATTCCAGACTGCTTCGCCGTTCCCGTGTCATCTGGGGATCGTTTTCGCTCTGGCGGCCACGGCTGGTCTTCTGGTGCGGGGCGGTGGCGATCGGCCTCGTCAGCGTTGGTTTTGCAAGGCTCGCCGATTTCGCGCAGAAAGCCTTTGCCGCCCTGACGACATCGGGCGAGTGGTCGTTTCTGCTGCCGCTGGTCCTGAGCCCGCTCGGCTTCATGCTCTCGGCCTTTCTCGCCATCAGGCTGTTTCCCAATTCCCAGGGCAGCGGCATTCCCCAGGCAATTGCCGCACGCCATCTGCGCGAGGAGGAAGACCGCTCGCGGCTGCTTTCGCTCAGGATCGCCGCCGGCAAGATCGCGCTGACCGTTCTCGGCCTTTTCTGCGGCGCCTCGATCGGCCGTGAAGGGCCGACAGTGCAGGTCGGCGCTTCGATCATGCTGGCGGTGGCACGCTTTGGCGGCATGGCGCAGGCACGCGGCTTGATCCTGGCAGGTTCGGCCGCCGGCATTGCCGCTGCCTTCAACACGCCGCTTGCCGGCATCGTCTTCGCCATCGAGGAGATGAGCCGCACCTATGAATCGCGCGCCAACGGCCTGGTGCTGACCGCCGTTATCCTTTCCGGCCTCGCCGCACTCGGCCTTGCCGGCAGCTATAATTATTTCGGCGAGACCTCCATTTCGCCCGCAGGCCTCAGCGACTGGGGCCTCGTGCTCGTCTGCGGTATCGGCGGCGGCGCGCTCGGCGCCGGCTTCAGCGGCTTTGCCCTGCATTTCGGCCAGCGCATCCGCCGCTGGGCGCAGCCGCAGCCATTGCACCGCATGGTCGCGCTTGCCGGCATCTGCGGGCTGGCGGTCGCCGCCATCGGCATCGTTTCCGGCGGCACGACCTTCGGCACCGGCTACGAACAGGCGCGCGGCGCGGTCGAAGGCCATGCGCTGCCGCTCCTGTTCTTCATCGAGAAACTCGCCGCCAGCTTCCTGTCCATGCTCTCGGGCATTCCGGGCGGCATCTTCGCGCCGTCGCTTGCCGTCGGCGCCGGTTTCGGCAGCACGGTCGGCTCGCTTCTCGGCACCAGCATCGCGCTCGCAGCCATCCTCGGCATGACCGGTTATTTCTCCGGCGTCGTGCAGGCACCCATGACCGCCTTCGTCATCATCCTGGAAATGACCGGCGACCATCAGGCTGTCATCCCCATCATGTCGGTTGCCATGCTCGGCTACATCACTTCCCGCATCCTGGCGCGCGAGCCTCTCTATCACGGCCTCTCCCGCGTCTTCATCGCCGCCGCAGTGCGGGCACGAAGGGCAGTAGAGCGGGAAGAGGCCGCAGCCTAGAAGCACCCGCCTTCGCCCCACCCGTGAACCAAATCCCGCCCTCACGAGTTCTCCCCGCAACCGAGGGAGAAACACCCATGTCCACAGGTCTCATCGAAGGCTTCCAACAGCGCCGCCTCCCGGGAGATGGCGTGGAGATCGACGCGCTGGTCGCCGGCGATGGCCCGCCATTGCTTCTTCTGCACGGCTGGCCGCAGACGCGCATGTGCTGGTCGCGCGTCGCACCTGATCTGGCCAGACACTTCACGGTCGTCGTGCCCGATCTGCGCGGTTATGGCCGCAGCGACAAACCCGAGGACAGCGCCGATCACCAGACCTATTCCAAGCGCGCCATGGCCCGCGACCAGATCGCCGCCATGCGCGCACTCGGCTTCGAGCGTTTTGCCGTCGGCGCCCACGATCGCGGCGCGCGCGTCGCCTATCGGCTGGCTTTCGACCACCCCGAGGCGGTTACCCGCTTGGCGAGCCTCGACGTGATCCCGACGGCCGATATGTGGGCGAGGATGGGTGCCAGGGAGGCCGTCTCCGCCTGGCACTGGGCAATGCTGGCCCAGCCGGACGGGCTGGCGGAGAAGCTTGTTGGTGCCGATCCGGAGTGGTTCGTCCGCTACATCCTCTCGCATCAGTCGGGTCAGGGCTTTGCCATTCCGGAGGAGAACATGGCCGACTATCTCGCCTGCGCCCGCGACCCCAGAAGCGTTCATGCCTGGGCTGAAGATTATCGTGCCGGCTGGACGATCGACCGCGAACTTGATGAGCAGGATCGCGGCCGCAAACTCGACATGCCGCTCTTGATGCTCTGGGGCGAGCACGGCACGCTGAAAGGCAAGGATGGTCTCGAGCCCTGGCGAGGCTGGGCGGAGCGGGTCGAGGGCGAAGCCCTGCCCTGCGGTCACTTCATTCCCGAGGAAGCGCCTGACGCTGTCATTGCGCATTTCACCCGGTTCTTCGGCGCAGGCGCCTGACCGTCCTTGTATTGTCTCCGCGCCATCCGGCTTAAAAGCGGCAAGGCCCATCGCAGGCCATCCCACTCAGGCGCGTCGAGCGGATCGGCGAGCGGGTCTTGTCTCTGCTGGCGGCTTTTCCTGTGAAGCGCGTTTGCGAGCATGATCCAGTTGAGAAGCATGATCCTGCCTCCATCTATGACAGATCCACCTGAGCTAAGGCGCCGGCCCCGGCAAAGGTAGACGCGCGGATAAAAGGGGGTTTTCACGGATGAAAGAGGCAAGCTGGGATGACCTGCAGCTCTTCTTCCATGTCGCGACATCGGGCGGCCTGACGGGTGCTGCGGCCCGCACCGGCCTCAGCCCGCCCACCATCGGCAGGCGGATGCTGGCGCTGGAGCGGGCGACCGGGCGCACGCTCTTCCGGCGCGGCCCGACCGGCTATCTGCTGGCCAAGGATGGGGAGACGCTGTTCGAGCGCGTTCTGGTCATGCAGGAGGCAGCCGAGGCGATCGCCGACTGGCGCGGCGACGTGCTGACCCTGCCGATCGTCTCGACGGGTGCGGATGCCTGGATGTTATGGTTCATCGCCGGCCACCTGCCCGCCGTCTGGCAGCCGGAAGACAGGTTCCGCATGTGCTACAAGGCGCTCGATACCGGCCTCGACCTGACCTATCGCGAGGCGCATCTCGCTATCATGCAGAGGCGACCCGAGCGCGGCAATTTCGCCACGCGCCGCTCCGTCTCCGTTGCCCACGCAGCCTATCAGGCCAGCACCTTCAGCGCCGCCAATCACAACTGGATCTCGCTCGGAACGGAGATTGCGGTAACCCCGGCCGACAAATGGACCTTCGAGCAGCCCGACCACTGGATCACCAGCTGGACGAATACGCCGCTGATGCTGCTCCACCTCATCCGCGGCGGCGCCGGCCGCGGCCTGCTGCCCTGCTTCATGGGCGACGCCGAACCCGGCCTGGTCCGCGCCGGACCTGTCATCGACAGCCTGACCTATGACATCTGGATCACCGTGCACGAAGACGAGCGCCAGCGGCCGGAAGTGCGAACGGTGATCGACAGGCTGAGCACGCTCTTTACCGCCCATGCGGACCTGTTTGCCGGGAAGTCCGCCCGCGTTTGAGGAAGCGCTACAGGGCGGCCGGAGCCGCCCCATGCCTTGGCCATTGCGGCAGATGCACGACAGGGTGCGTGACGACCTCGCCTTCGGCATCCTCGTCACAGGCCGTCTGCAGCTTCATGGCGCTGCCTTCAATCTTGTCGAGCAGATTCTGAACCTCATCGAACCGGCCGAGAAGGCGGTGGGTGAGTTTTTTGAACTTCCGTTGGGACATTGATTGCCTCCTTTGATCCGGGAACGCGGCGGATCGCAGAAAGTTCGGAGGCGAAGAGCGTTTGTCAGGACCTACCGCACAGATTGAAACGGCATAATACCTGGCGCCCTCAAAGCCCCAAACGGGAACGAACTCCGCCCCTCCGATGTTATCCGGGCAACAATCACCGGATCAGGCAGGCCCATGAGACTATTGATGATGTTAATCCTGGCGCTGATGATCACATCTGTCGTCGGCATATTGGGCGTGCAGATGTTCGGCGGCAGCAAGAGCGATAAGCCGCCGCCTGTCATCCAGCAGCCGGAGCCCAAATAGAGCCGTTACTTTCCCATCAGTTCGCCCATCACCCGCTCGGTCAGCCGGTCGCATTTCCACCCGGCAAAGGGAAACGTATCGAGCGCTACCGGCCCGATCATCTGGTCGAGCTGACGGCGCAGAAGAGCGCGCGCCCGGTGCAGCCGGCTGCGCACGGTTTCGGGCTTGAGGGAGAGCAGTTCGGCGGTCTCCTCGACGCTCATCTCCTCGATCACCCGGGCGATGAAGACGAGGCGGAATTCTTCCGGCAGGCTGTCGGTCGCCTCTTCCACGAGTTTCAGGATCTGTCGCTGCGCCATGGTGGTCTCTGGATTGTCGATGGGCGAACCGGTGGGAAAATCGAGGATGCGGCTTTGCATCTGCGCGGTATCAACGGGTACTTCGGGCGTGCGGCTCGCTTTGCGAAGCCTGCCGAGCGCCTCGTTCATGACGATACGCGTGAGCCAGGTGGAAAAGGCGCTGGCGCCCTGGAAATCACCAAGGTGGCGGAAGGCCTTGAGATAGGCATCCTGCAGGGCATCCTCCGCCATCGCATCATCGCGCAGGATGCCGCGGGCAATGCGGAACAGCCGGCGGTTATAGCGCCGCATGATAGCGCGGAAACCCTCGGGATTGCGCGCCAGCGCCATCGCCACCAGCTCCGGGTCGCTTCTCTCTGCTACCGCTCTTTCCACCTGCTGCGCCATGGCTCAATCCTTTTTCGCATTAGATGCGGGCCTTTTTCGCATTGGATGCCGGGGCAGGATAAAGGTTCCCCACATCCGGAAAAATCTTTTCGGGAACGTCTGCCCGATGCCGGCATCCAATTCTGCGTAGGAAACATCGACCGGCGGTATCAGCCGGATGGAGGACCAGATGCAGAAACACCTTATCGCCGCGCTTGCGGCTTTCGCGCTCTCAGCCCCCGCAGCTTTTGCAGCCGGCGCAGCACCCACCGATCCGCAGATCGCCCATATCGCCTATACGGCCGGCGTCATCGACATCGCGGCGGCCAAGCAGGCGGTCGAGAAATCCAAAAACAAGGAAGTCGTCGCCTTCGCCAAGGATATGATCCGCGACCACGAGGCCGTCAACAAGCAGGCGCTCGATCTCGTCAAGAAGCTCAAGGTGACGCCCGAGGACAATGATACCAGCAAATCGCTGACATCGGCGGCCGAAAAGGAGCGGCAGAAACTCTCCAAGCTCAAGGGTGCCGCCTTCGACAAGGCCTATGTCGATAATGAAGTCGCTTACCACAAGCAGGTCAACGAGGCGCTGAAGACAGGACTGATCCCGGCAGCCCAGAACCCGGATCTGAAGGCCCTGCTCGAAACCGGCCTGAAGCTCTTCGAAGGCCATGAGCAGCATGCCGAGCATGTTGCCTCGATGCTGAAATGACGGTCATGGCAATCCTGCCAAGACTCTGCCTTGCGGCCGGCCTTTCCCTTTGCGGGACGGCCGCAAGCGCCGCCACGATCGAGGTCACCATCGAACGGCTGGAGTTCAAGCCGGCGGTGGTCAAGGCGCGGCCCGGCGATACCATCCTCTGGCGAAATAAGGATGTGATGGATCACACCGCAACATCCAAAGGGAGTTTCGACGTGGTGATCCCGGCGGGCAAGTCGGGGTCGACTGTCATCAAGGGTGATGGGGTGGTGGATTATAGCTGCCGCTATCATCCCAATATGAAGGGGCGGATCGAGGTTTCACCCTAGCGGGCCTGGGGCGCGACCGCGCCGGCGTACGAACCTCCGGCATCAGGTGGCGTGGTCGATTTCCTCGATGGCATCAAGCTCTTCCTGCAGTGCGGGCGCTTGGCTGCTGAGGTCGTAGCTGGATTGCAGATTCAACCAGAAATCCGGCGTGGTACGAAAGTATTTGGCAAGTCTGAGAGCCGTGTCCGTCGTGACCGGCGTCTGCTCAGAGGCAAGCCGTTCGATCCTCGTGCGGGGAACATTCAGCTTTCGCGCCAGCGCTCCGGCGCTCATGGCGAGAGGCTTGAGATACTCTTCGCGGAGGATTTCTCCGGGGTGAACGGGAGTAAGAAGTTTTAGCATTTCTCACATTGCCTCCTGCAAAAAGGGCACCCTGGCATCGAGAACTCAGTGATAGTCGACAATTTCAACGGCCTCCGGGCCGCCTTCAGTCCAAACGAAACAGATGCGCCATTGGTCATTGATCCTGATCGAATGCTGGCCTTGCCTGTTTCCTTTGAGGGCCTCAAGCCTGTTGCCAGGCGGAGACCGAAGATCGTCCAGCACAGCCGCGGCGTTCAGCATCGCCAGCTTTCGCTGAGCCGCGCGCAACAGATCAGCCGGAAACCCTTTTGGGGCCTTCTCCGTGGTCGCGACCGTTTCGGTCATCGCATTCTTGAATGATCGGATCACGGCCATCCCCTGAGCGTCTGTATCATAGCGCGATACATGACTGCGTCAAGCAGAACGTATCACACCACGATACAAAAATGCCGTGAGCCGCCGGATATTTCGCCACCCCTCAAACGACAGCCGAACCCCTCGCCCCGATCGGGTTGCGCCGGAAGAGTTCGCCGACCATCCAGCTGTCGAGATAGGCGCGCACTTCCACGATCGTCCCGCCCGAAAAGCGGCAGAGCCAGCAATAGCGGTTGTCGAAGCGCATGCCGTCGCGGGCGGTCGCCATGGAGCGCAGCTCGACGATCGCCCAGTCGCCATCGATGAGGATATTCTCCGTGGAAAGCTGCGTGCCCTCGGGCAGGACCTTGTGCAGCTTGGCGAAGGTGCCGGCGAGGAATTCCTGTTTGGAATGGTAGTGGCCGGCGAGCGGATGGGTACCCATGACTGTCCAGTCGACGTCATCCGCGACGTGGGCGAAGAAAGCGGCGCCGTCGCCCTGTTCCAGATGGGCGAAGAGGGCTGCGATTTGCTGTTTGTTCATGGCGCGTCTCCCCCAAGATGATCGCGGGATGCACGGATTGATAGCATGAGTTAGCTGGTGCTGAAATAGCGGGATATTTGCTTGCGGCAGAGATCAATCCCCTCACCGCCAAAGCTTTGAAACTGCATACTCATCCATCCAGCGCCAGACCCAGGCCATGGCGAACATCGTCAGCAACCAGCCAAGCACGACGTCTGAAAGAAAATGAGCGCCGAAAATCACGCGATTGAACGCCACAAACGAGAGGCAAGGCAACAGCAGTATCGCGGCCGCCCACCTGAGCCTGGCGGGCACCAGAACCAGCAGCGACAGTGACGCCGCGGCTGCGGAAGCCTCGCCGGAAGGGAAGGAGCAGTTGCGGCTGCACGCGGCGGAAAACTGCCACACCGGCGTAAAATCCATGGTTCCCCCGAACTCGACAAGGTCACGAGGCCGTACACGCCCGATGAGAACCTTGAGCGTCTGGACCGTGAGGAGCGGACCTGCGGCAAAGCTCAGGAGGACGAACAAGGGCTTCTCGGGCGAACAGAACCGCATTCGTCCCGGCACGAGCGTCTGCAGCGCGATCAGCACGATCATCGAGCCGATAAGATAGGGTTGTGCAAGACGGCTGATATCCCTTACCTCCCGCAAGAAGGGATTGCCGGCGAGAAAGAAGATCCGTCCGCTGACAAACCAGCGCGAGACCATGAGATCGAGATTGGGAAAGACGACAAAAACGAAACTGACCCAGACGATTGACGTGCCGATGACGGCAAGCGCCCGGTCAGCCGTGGATGGCGTTGCCGGCAAGGGCACGCCGCTGGAGGCAGAATTCCAGTCATCGAACACAAATTTTCGCAAGCCGGTATCTCCGAAGGCTGCAGCATCGGCCCGAAAATCGGAATCGATTTTCGGAAAGCCTAATGCGTCAAATCAAAGGGTTAGAGCGTCCGTTGCGTGTCCGAACGGACGCACGGCGCTCTAGTCGGCCGGCAAGCTGGTTTCGAATTGTCAAGAAATGGCGAGGAAGGGATCAAGGCGCTGTTGAGAACAGGCTGCCTGGCTGTTGAAAGCACGCTTGCAAATTGCAGAAATCTTTCCTGTCCGCGATAGTGGGCGCCCGGCGGCAAAGCCGGCAAAGACAATTGAACAACTGCAGGGCATTGGGGTGGATAACAGTCTCGTTCTGATCGTTGAGGATGAACCGGCAATCGCGCAGATATTGGAAGCCTATTTGTTGCGTGACGGGTTCCGTACCGTTCGCGCAGGCGACGGCGAAATAGCGCTTCAACATCATGCCCATCTGAAACCGGATCTTGTGCTGCTTGACGTGCGCCTGCCGAAACTCGATGGTTTCGACGTGCTCGCGCGCCTGCGCCAGACAGGATCGACGCCGGTGATCATGGTGACGGCTGTTGCCGATGACATCGATCGGTTGACCGGCCTGCGCCTTGGCGCCGATGACTATGTGATGAAACCGTTCAACCCGCAGGAGGTTGTTGCCCGGGTCAAAGCCGTCTTGCGCCGGACGCGGGGAGAACACGCCAACGTCATCAAGCGGTTTGGGACTATAGAGGTCGATTTCACCAGCTACACGGCGTTTGTCACCAGCAACGAGCGCCGCACGCACCTATCCCTGACGCTCAGTGAATTTCGAATTCTCGCCTATATGATACGCCATCCGACCCAGGCTTTTGCGCGTGCCGATATTCTCGACGCCTGCCTGCCGGAAAGCGACGCTCTGGTGCGCACCGTCGACACGCATATTTCCAACCTTCGGCGCAAACTGGAAGAGTTGGGGCAGAACGGCTTCTTTCGTGCCGTGAGGGGAATTGGCTATCGTTTTTCGGATCCGAGATGAAGATATTCAGGCTCCCCTCGCTGCCGCTTGCGACGGTCACCGCTGCCATCATCGGAGTAATGCTGCTTCTCAGCGTCGGCATGACCTATCTCGGGGCCATCTGGTATTCCACCTATCTCGAGGAAAGCATCATTGAAAACCTGCCACCGAGAGCCGCGGCTGCTTATCGCGATCTGGACAATGGCGTCGTCCCCGACCAGGATTCGCTCAAGCTCCTCCTCGCTAACCTCAATGGGCTGCAGGAAGAACAGACAGATTTCCAGCTCCAGATCCTGATTCTGACCTGCGGCCTGCTTTCGGCCCTTGTCTGCGCCATTATCGGGATATTTCTGGCGCGACAGATCGCAAGGCCTCTCGCAGAACTCACATCTGCTGCCGAAGGCCTGAAATCCGGCGACTTCTCAGTGAGCGTCGCTGCCTCGCGCCACACCACCCGAGAGGTCTCCAGTCTCATGGATACCTTCAATGCGCTCGCAACCAGCCTCGACAGCATGGAAAAAAGGCTGCGTTTCAACAACATGGCCGTCGCCCACGAATTGCGCACGCCACTGACGATCCTGCGGGGTTCGTTGCAGGGCATGCTCGATGGCGTCTTTCCAATGGACCGGAAGATGATCTCCGATCTCCTGGTTCAGGTGGAAGGTCTCGGGAGAATTGTTGAAGATCTGCGCACCCTGTCGCTGGCGATCGGCCAGAAACTCGTCATGGAGCGTGAACGGACCGACGTGTCGCAGGTGGTAGAATCGGTCCTAACATCGGCCAAACCCATGCTGGAGACCAGCACGCTGACGCTCGAAACCGGTCTGCAACCAGCCTTTATATCGGTAGACTCGCCGCGTATTCGCCAGGCCGTGCTGGCGCTTCTGGAAAACGCCTGCCGCTATGCCGCAGACGGCAATTGGCTGCGCTGCGAAACGGAGCAATTGCCGGATGAGAGCGTCGTCATCCGCTTTCTGGATCGGGGGCCCGGATTTCCTGAAGGCCTGGATGCCGTAGCCACGAACCCCTTCTGGCGAGGTGATCCCTCCCGGTCTCGTGCAACGGGCGGCACAGGACTGGGACTATCGGTGGTGCAGGCCATCGCGCTTGCCCATGGCGGACATCTGGAATTCGCCAACCGGGAAGGCGGCGGCGCGATGGTCGCAATCCACCTGCGTCCGGCATAGTGCGCACGAGGCGTGGCGGCCCTCAATGGAACAGTTCGCCGACCATGTGGAAACGCGATTTGCTCCGGCTGCGCCTGTCCGCTCCGCCGGTTGCGGACTTGGGCACCCTGAACCCGTAGATCTCTTCAGGATCGGCGGAGCGCTCGGCCCAGAACGCATCGATCGCCGACAGCATCATGGACCGCCGTTTGGAGCGGCGGTACTGGATCGGCTGCCTCTCCCGCGACACGGCCAGGAAATGCGGCATGCCGCCTTCAACGGTCAGCCCCTGCAGCACCATCAGGATCGCCTCCTTCGGGCGAACGCCTCGGAGATCGCGGGTCGCCTCCACGATTAGCCGCTTGCCATTGCGAGGACCCTGCATGCTGCCGATGACAAAGGTGTAGCCGCGCTCGGAGCCCTGGCGAAGGAATGTGAACCTGCCTGTGCACAGGAGGGCCTTGTCGCGTGTACGGACAAGTTCGATGGCGAAGGCACCCTCGTGACGTCCGCCGCAAAGATCGGCCAGGGCGATGCGGCACGTATAGGCCTCATTGCGGCCGTTCACGACACCCATGTCCAGCCGTTCCCCCTGCCATAGCCTCATCATGGTTTCCCTGGCCAGGATCTTTTCCGCAACAAGGAAATGGTCGACGAGAAGTGCGAGCCGCCTGGAATTGCGCATTCCGTAAACCAGGAATTTCGACAATGGTTTCTGCAGCAACGCGTCATGCGGGGCCGGAAACCCTCGTGCTGCGGTAAAACCCGCAAGGAAGCGCCACCAGCTGATAGTCAGGAGCGGATGGGCGACAAAGCGAAACCAGAACAGAACGCCGCGCTTCCAACGGGCCCGCAGAACGAAAGTCAGTACTCTCCAGAGCAGGAGAAATCGGAACTGCCGTGGTTGATCCGCGATTTCGGGCGCTGAGTACGGATGAGGAGCAGCGGAGATTTCGCCTTTTCCCGCCGCAGTGATCAATTCATTCTGAATCATATTTAAGCCCCAACGCGTGTGGTTGCGGCCAACCATCTGCGGCGGGACTATCAAGATCGTGGCAAGAAACCGTGGTCATCGCGGGGGGAACTGCCGATCAGATCCCTTCGGACATCAGGGCCCGACTTTGGTGCCGCTTCACAATCATGGCCTCACGCACGGAATCCATGACAGTCCCGGCCTTGTGCCGTGTGACACCCCCCTCTGCCCTGCCGGGCATCTCCCCCACAGGTGGGGAGATTGGCTGGGGCACGGGTTTCCCCAAACAATAAACGTCGCAAACTACTCGACGGTTATGGTGTGCGAAGGTCAAACCTCTGGCCAATCTCCCCACCTGTGGGGGAGATGTCCGGCAGGACAGAGGGGGGTGTCACACGGCACAGCGCTAGATCCCCACCCCATGTCACCCCCACAACCTTTCACCCGTAACGCTGCCTCCCATCGACGCCGAACCGGGCTGGATGGCCCCTCCTCCATCCGGTTCAACCGCTCACCTCTGACGATCGGATGACCCTATGTGCATGTTCTCTTCGCCGCCGAAAGCTGAGCCGCCGCAGGCGCCGCCCGAATACGCCCAGCAGAAGACGCCTGATTATGCCGCAGCCCAGTCCGCTGCCGCGCGCCGCGCCTCCGAAAAGGTGAAGGGGGCGCCCTCGACCATTCTCACCTCGCCTTCGGGCGCGCCGCCGCTTGCCGACACACAGTCGCCGGCGCTCTCGGGCAATACGCTCAAGAAGACGCTGCTCGGGCAATAGAGGCTGACATCAGCATGGAAAATCATCGTCGCGATAACGAGACGCAGACAGCCTATCACCGCCGCCGGCTGAATGAGCTGAAGGAGGTTCGCCAGCCATGGGAGGCCGAGTGGCGGGCACTGGCAGAGCATATCGAGCCGACGCGGCTCAGGCTCCATTCCGGCCGGGAAGGCCCGCGCTCGCGTGACAAGATCATCGACAGCACCGGCACCCATGCCTATGAGACGCTGAAATCGGGCATGCATTCCGGGCTCACCTCGCCGGCGCGACCCTGGTTTCGGCTGACGACCTTCGATCCCGATCTGAAGAAGCGGGATTCCGTCAAAGTCTATCTCGCCGCCGTGCAGGACAAGATGCGCGAGGTCTTTGCCGCCTCCAATCTCTACCGCGCCTTCCATATCGGCTATGGCGATCTCGGCCAGTTCGGCCAGTCGGTCGCCATCCTCGTGGAAGACGAGGAAACGGTGATCCGCGTGCAGCAGCTGGTGCATGGCCGCTTCTGGATCGCGAGAGATCACAAGGGCAAAGCGACCACGCTCTACCGCACCTTCCGCTGGAGCGTGCAGCGCATCATCGAGCGCTTCGGTTACGACAATGTGCCGGAGCGGCTGAAGAGCCTCTATGACACGTCGAAATATGGCGAGTGCTTCGATGTCTATCACGCCATCGAGCCGCGCTATGACCGCGACCCCAAGCTGATCGACAAGCGCAATAAGCCCTTCCTCTCCAATTACTGGATCGACGAGATCGGCTCCGAGCTGCTGGAAGAAAGCGGCTTCGATTCCAACCCGATCATCGCGCCCGCCTGGGAACTTTCCGAAGACGATCATTACGCGCTGTCGCCCGGCCAGAAGGCGCTCGGCGATATCAGGATGCTGCAGCTGGAGCAGACACGAAAGCTCGAAGGCATCGACAAGAAGGTGCGCCCGCCGATGAACGCGCCGACCTCGATGCAGAACAGCCCGGCCTCGCTGCTGCCGGGTGCCGTCAACTACGTGGATGATCCGACCGGCAAGGGTTTCCGCCCGGCGATGGAGGTGAACCTCAGCCTGGCGGAACTGCGCGAAGATATCCAGGAAGTGCAGAACCGCATCGAGAAGACCTTCTTTGCCGATCTCTTCTTCGCCATCACCAATATGGAAGGCGTGCAGCCGCGCAACCAGTTCGAGCTCACCCAGCGTAAGGAAGAGCAGCTGCTCCAGCTCGGCCCCGTGCTCGAAAACGTCTTCGGCGACCAGCTCGGGCCGACCATCGACCGCACCTTCGACATCCTCGCCGCCCGCGAAGAGCTGCCGCCGCCCCCGCCGGAGCTGCAGGGCACGGAGCTGAAGGTGGAATATATTTCCACGCTCGCCCAGGCGCAGCAGGCGGTTGCGACAGGTGCGATCGAGCGCGGTGTGGCCTTCATGGGCCAGGTCTCGGCGGTGAAGCCCGAAGCGCTCGACAAGCTCGACGTCGACGAGGCGATCGATCTCTATTTCGATGCGATCGGCGCCCCGCCCTCGATGATCCTTGCCGATGACAAGGTGGAGGATATCCGCGCGCAGCGGGCCCAGCAGATGCAGGCGGCGCAGACGGCACAGATGGCCTCGCAGGTGGCGCCTGCCCTCAATCAGGGCGCCAAGGCCGCACAGGTACTGGCCGATGCCAATGACAACCCGAATGGATCAGCGCTTCTGCGCCAGCTGGGTCTCGCCTGATGGATCATTTTAAGGATCAACCGTCTCTGCCCCACAACGTCGAGCGGGATGAGATCACCGCGGCCTTCCGCGAGGTCTTCGCCACGGCATCCGGCAAGCGTGTGCTCTTCTGGATGCTGGAACAATGCGCGATCTACCAGGAGGCTTACGCGGGGGAACTCGTCAACGCCACGCATTACACGCTGGGCAAGCAGGGCGCCGGTCGGCGGCTGATCGCCGAACTCGACCGCATCGACCCGACACTCTACCCGCGCCTGCTGCTGGCAATCGCGGATCTCAGGGCAAGTGACAAGGCAGTGGCGGCAAGCCGCGCCGCAAGCGAGGAAGGCGAAGACCATGACAGCAATGCTTAAGATCGGCAGGCCGGAAATCCTGATGAGCGCCGAAGGCCCAAATAGCGGCAGCAATGGCAGCGGTGGCGGCGATACGGGCGCCTCGCCGGAAACCATTCTCTTCCCGGACGATGCGGCATCACCTGACGGTGACACTGGTGGCGATGACCACGCTGACGCCGAAGACCGCGACACCGGCAAGCCCGACGACACCGCCACCGACGACCCGGCCGATCGCGTGCCCGACGATGGCCGCTATTCCCTCACCATGCCTGAGGGCATCGAGGTGGATCAGGAGTTGATCGAAGCGCTCGGCCCCGACTTTCACAATCTCGGCCTCACCGTCAGGCAGGCACAGCAGCTGGCCGACCGCTTCATCGAGATCCAGGGCCGGCGCGGCAGGGCAGCCGGCGAAGCCTGGGCCGGCCGTGTGCAGGGCTGGGCCGACGAGGCGCGCAAGGATCGCGAGATCGGCGGCGCCAAATGGGGCGGCACCGTGGGCTCCGCCCAACGCGCCCTCTCCCGCTTGGGCACGCCGGCGCTGCGCGAATACCTCAACACCAGCGGCGGCGGCAACCACCCCGAAATGATCAGAATTTTCGCAAAGGTCGGATCGATGATCCAGGAGGACAACCCACCGAATGGCGGCGCGGGCGGAAACGGCCGGAAGGCCGAAACCGCGCACCTGATGTTTCCCAAAGACGCACCGAAGGGCTGATAAGACATGGCCACCATTGGCAGCTACTACCCCAACCTCGTTGACGCATTCAAAGGCTCTGCCGAAGGCGCCGTCATCGAGCTTCTCTCCCAGCAGAACCCGATCCTCGACGACGCGATGGCCGTCGAATGCAACATGGATGCGGTGCACCGCCATATGGTGCGCACCGGCCTGCCCTCGGTCTCCTGGGGCCGGCTCTACCAGGGCATCAAGCAGTCGAAGGCGACGATGCAGCAGGTGGACGACACCACCGGCTTCGTGCATGCCCGCTCTGAAATCGACATGCGCCTGCTCGATCTCGCACCTGACAAGGCCAAGGCCCGCCTCGTCGATACCATGCCCTTCATCGAGTCCCTGAGCCAGGAAATGGCTTCCGGCCTCTTCTACCATGATACGGCAACGACGCCGGAGAAGTTCAAGGGCCTGTCTGCCCGCTACTCCGCCTACAATCCCAACCTGCCGAATGTCGTGCAGCCGAACATCGCCAACCAGGTCGTCCATGGCGGCGGCACGGGTGCCGACAATACCTCGATCTGGTTCGTCACCTGGGGCGACCATGCCACCCACCTTCTCTACCCCAAGGGCACCAAGGCCGGCGTGAAGATCGACGACAAGGGCGAGCAGCGCGTGCTGGATGCCAATGGCGACCCCTACTATGCCAAGGAAACGCTCTACACCTGGCATATCGGTGCAGCCGTGAAGGACTGGCGCTACAATGCCCGTGTCGCCAATATCGACGTGTCAGACATGATGGCCGGCACCGTCGATCTCTGGTCGCTCTTGCGCAAGGGCTACTACCGCCTGCAGTCGCGCCGGCTGAACGCCAAGGCAAGCCGCATCGCGATCTACATGAACAAGGATGTGCTCGAAGTGCTTGACGTGCAGTCGTCAGACCGCGCGCTGACTTCCGACCGGCAGAACACCGTGCACCTGACCACGCAGTTCGTCGAGGGCCAGGAAGTGAAGTTCTATCGCGGCATCCCGATCCGCGAGACGGACGCCATCCTCAACACCGAAGCGGCCGTTCCGGCGCTCGCCTGATCGTCTTCCTCAAGCCCGCCGTGATGAGCGGCGGGCACCCTCCTTCAACGAAAGGCATTCGACATGATTTTCGACCGGCAGACGCTGCTTTCGGACGCGCAGGTTATCACCGCAACCGGCCCCAGCACCAATGTCATCAATCTCGGCCCGATCAAGGCCGGCCTCACCCGCGATATCGGCAAGGGCGAACCGATCCCCTTCCTCATGCAGGTGGTGGAAAGCTTCAACAACCTCACCTCACTCGCCGTCACCATCCAGACCGACGATAACGAGGCCTTCCCCTCGCCGAAGGCGGTCATATCAACGACGCTCAACCTCGCCGATCTCAAGGCCGGCAAGATCATCCCGCCGAGCCATATCCCGCGCGGCACGGATGAGCTTTACCTGCGCCTGCTCTACACCGTGACGGGGACTGCGCCGACCACGGGCAAGATCACCGCCGGCTTCACGGCTGGGGTTCCCTCGCATGGTTGATGTCGTCGCCACCGAGCGCGGCTATTTCGGCGGCGCCAGACGCGAACCCGGCGAGCGTTTCAGCTTGCCGGACGTGCTCTGGAAGGACGAGAAGCGCCGCCCGACATGGGTGCGGCTTGCCCGATCCGGCGATAAGGCTGGCGGCAAAGCGGATGCGGAACCATCGGACAAAAAGCCGGCCGCAAAGCCCGCCAAATCCACCACGTCTCCCCAGCCTGATGGCAATGGCGTGCAGGAAGCCCTTGGCGGCCCCGCCCCTGACTGGCTGGCGCCGGAAATCCAGAACTCCTCCCCGCCTGTCGATTGATGGGCCACCTCGGGCGGCTTCGGCCGCTCTTTTTTCTCCGAGCGAAGGCAGAGCGCCGATGGCGAAACTCTATAATATGCAGCGCGTCCAGGGCGTCGTCATCGTTGCCGACGGCACGCAGATGTTCAACAACCGCCCCGTCATCGGCATCCGCGATGTGGGCGACGCCACCCTGTTTACCGACAATAGGCCTGTTCTCGGCATCGAGATCGTCAGCGATGGCGCAACCATCTACAACGACCTGCCCGTGCTCGGCGCGGTCAGGATATCGGACGGGCGCAGCCTCTACGGCAATGCGCCGGTCATTCCCGTGAAGGGCGCAGATGTCGCCGTGCCGCTTCCGGCCCTGCCTCTGGCGGCCGGCGCAAAAATCATGGGCCTCGGCCACAGCTTCATCGGGCTCGGTGCCGCGCAGACCTATACGGCCGGGCAGACAGCGACCAATGGCCATACCGGCTTCTACGAGAACGGCCGCACGGTCCTCTCCTGGATCAAGGCAGCCGACGGCCGCTTCAATCTCGACATGTTCGCCGAGCTCGCCCATCCCTTCTTCGCGCCGAGTTCCTTTGCCGCCTTCTCGGGCGCCATGGGCGGAAAATCGGGCGACTGCCTCTTCCCCGTTCCCGGCCTGGAAGCGCAGTTTCCCGGCACGCTGGCCCGCACGGCCTATGCCCTCGGCCAGAAGCCGGACATCGTCTATATCGACATCGGCTACAACGATATCGTCCGAAGCAGGACGCTTGCGCAGATCCTTGCGGACCTCGACACCCAAGTGCAGCGCATCGTCGATGCCGGCATCTACGTGATCTTGCAGACACTGAGCTGGACAAACACACTCGACGACCAGCCCGGCACCGACGATCCGGCCTGGCCCGGCATCCTTAACGGCATCAATGCGTGGATAACAGCGCAGGCGGGCCGCGAAGGCGTCATGCTCTGCAACACGCTTGCGCTTGATGGCCCCGCCTCCGGCATCTCGCCGGCCATGTTCGTCGACGGGCTTCACCCCAAGCCCGACCTGATGGCAAAACGATCGGATATTCTCCTCCCGGTCCTGCAGGGCATGGTCTCGGCCGGAGAAACTCGCTCGCTCGATCCGCTCGCTGCCTACAATATCTTCCCGCCCAAGGGCACGCCGGGGATCACCGGCACCAAGACCAACGTCACCGGCGATGTCGCCACCGGTATGCGCCTGGTGCGCGGAACGGGCACCTCGACCTATGTCGGCAGCAAGGAAGTGGTGGCAACAGGAAACGAGAAGCAGGTCATCACGATCACGCCTGTCAACGACGCGCAGGCCTTCCACAGCGTGACCTACGGCCTGCCGTCCGCTCTCAGCCTCACAAGCCTTGGGCTAGCCGCCGGCGACTGGCTCGAAATCCAGATCCCGGTCGAGCTCAACGACTGGGCCGGCTGGGACTACCTCGACAGCTCCATCCGCGGCCCTGTCCAGATCGGCAACACCGTGACCGTGACCGGCGGCGGCTGGACGACGGGCAACTACATCGGCGGGCGCAACCGCTCGCTCATCTGCGGCTCGAAACTCTGGCTCCCGACCGGGCTGACGATGACGAACATCCGGCTCGATAATTTGCTGATCCTGCGGCACCTCTGCAATACGGGCGGTACGGGGGTCGCAAAGATCGGGGCGCCGATCATTCGTAAGCTTGCTGCTGATCCTCGGGCCGCATGGAAGCTGGCGACCTGACCCCCGCCGCATCTGAAGCGGGTGTCCTGGATGCCTTCGGTTTGTCCCTCAGCAACAAGAGCAATATCCCTGCTAAAATGAAGGCCTGCAAGGACAAGTAGGCATACAAAATCCACCAGAACATGGCTCATTCATTCTCCCCCTGGGTGGGAGTGAAATAGGACAGCAGTTACTACGGAAAACAGGGACCAAGGTCTGATGTGGCGACCCCGCGTGGAAAAGGGTGCCTCCCGGTCAGGGAAAGACACCCTTTTCTTGCCGACTCTGAAGGCGCCAGCAGGAAAGAAATTAGCGGACAGACCGCAGTCTGCAATCGGACCAAAGTCCGACGCCGACTAATTCGATGCCTCCGGCCAGCGCATCGCTCATGCGGCAAGTAGCCAAGGCCAGAAACAGCCGTTCCACCGACATCAGGCGATCGGTTGTGGCATCCGCTACCCTCATCTGCTAGCGAGGACCTTCTTGCCGAAGAGCCTCGCAATGAAAGCCATTGCCACGTGCAGTGCAACGGATGCGGCAGAGGGCCGGCGAATGATCGGCTGCAGGCCCGCCTTCAGGCGGGAGCGTGGTGTCGGATGGATCTCATCTCTCATGGACCAACCATCGCCTTCCCGGGCGTCTACGCCCCGAGGCGAAATCGCTTCTTTGACGACCTTGTCCTTTGAGCTGACGATACCGGAAACGTTGCCTTTGTTCACAGCAACGGTCTGTATCAACTCGTCTATGTCGTAAACCTGCTGCGTTTCTTCAAACACCTGCTCGATGCCCATTCCACCCGACCCCGGAAGCTCAACCCGAAGGGAGCGGTATCAGGCTGGAAATTGCACGTAAATCGCGCAATGCAACAAGGCCGAGAGAAAATCAGATCAAGGTCAACCGGTAAGGTTAAATACCGCAAGGCGGCAGGTCCACTACCCTCATCACCGCCGATCGTCGATCGCCGGAGTGTTCCTTCAGGCCAATGAAGAACCGCAAGCGCTGTAACGCCAGCGTCGTCTGAAGCTTTGCTGGCAGCGGATCTTCTATTCCCTGATCTTCTCGTTAAGCTGCAGGAAGCATTGGGGGATTACATGAAAAAGCTATTGTTTCTATTGGTTTCGCTAGCCTTATTGGCGTCAGGCGCAAACGCACAATATCGTGAGGCCGACACCGTCAACCTATGGATCGACGAAATTAGAGCTCGCAACCCAGTGGCATATGCAATCCTCAAGGATCATATGCCTGAAGCGCGCAAGATAGACAGGATGTTTCAGGCCGGAAACGCAGATGCTGCTCAAAGAGAAATGGTCGCGGTTGTCTGGAAATATCGCGATCGTGCATTCTCACGCGCTGGCGACGCCGCGGCGATCGAGGTGGTAAGAAAGACGAATGAAATCATTGATTTCCTCAGCAAAAACTATCCGCAAGGATGCCTTGAACTCCTCCGCCAACAATTGTCTCTGAAAACCCTGTCAATTCTCGAAGAGACGCAAATCTATCCGCGTTATCTCGAGGCCCAGCGGCTGGCCTATGCGGATGGGAAAAATCACGCCCCGATTGCAAGGATGGACATACCGACCATGTATGACGTGGTGACCAACGATTTGGGAGTGAGCGACGCCGAGATACACATGATCGTCAAGCCCGAGAGCATCTCTGCCGCGCAACTATGTTCCCTCGCAAGAAAGAACCTCAATATCGACGCCATCAGGGAGTCTCAAAGGGGTCAATACGCAAGAGCGAATATCTCGTCGAAGAGAGCACAGTGAATATCTGGCGTCGGTTCATCCAGCTGTGGCAGTACTTTACGCTCGCCTGGATCGTCACTCTTTCATCAGTCTGCTGGCCGCTCGTCACCAATGATTTGTGGTGGGCGGGGGAGACTAAGGTAGAAGAATACGCCTTGACCAAGTTGCCGGTGCGCTGCGTCGAGGCCCGTGGCACGTTTGCCGTCGATTACGAAATGCGCGACCCGGCGGAGCCATGGAATCGCGACCCTATGAAGGGTACGACCTAGCGTGCTGGTACGGCGAAGAGCAATTCAAAGCACTATGGCCAGAATATAAGAATGCGTCGTTCAACGAGATCTCAGCCGCTCGATATTGGTCTTTGGGCTGGGCCAAGACAACAGATCGCTATATCTTGACGAAGCTGGCCGCGTTTATCGTATTGGGACCGCCGCTGATTGCTCTTGCAATCGGTTACCTCCTCCGGTTGACATACTCAGGTCTGCCTCCCGGCGCCCCACGATGAAGCGACCATGCTCGAGGCAACCGCCGACTTGACGCCGACGCAAGCTATGTCCTTGCCGACTCCGTCATATACGTCGACGGGCGCAATCGCTCGCTCATCCGCGGTTCGAAACTCTGGCCTCCGCCTAGGCTGACGATGACGAACATCCGCCTCGGCAACCTGCTGATCCCAAGACACCGCCGCAACACGTGCGGCACCGGGGTCGCTAAAATCGGGGCGCCGATCATCCGCAAGATCGGCAGTCCGAGAGCTGTCTCGGAACTGGCGGCCTGACCCGCCACCCCAAAACGAAGCCCGACAAGGGGTGTTGGCGGACTTCCCAGGAGAAGGAGTTGAAAAGGGTGCTCGGGGTCAGGAAAGAGACACCCTTTTCGTGCTGACTCTGGAGGCATCAGCCGAACAGAAATTAGCGGGCAGATCGCGGTCTTCAATCGGACTAAAGTCCCACACGCCGCGCCGGCCCTCCTGCACGACCGCACATCCGAACCGATAGTGCGAGTGAGATTCGACGAGGCGAACCGCGAGACGCGAAAACTTTAGAAAATACGAAAATAAAAAACTATTCGTGTAATTTGATGATACTGTAGTCGATGATAGAATAATATTTTAACTGAGGCAAAATCATGAAATCGCTTTTTCCAGAAATGTCCACGAGGCAGATAGTCGTATTCATGATCGAGACATCCGTTCTCGTTGCATCGCTCGTTGCTGTCCTCTCTGTAACGATACCTTTGCTCTGATTTCGACGCCCTTGTGAGTTGAAGCGGACCTTCTTTGAAAACGGCGTCCCTCTGACAAATAAAAGCGGCGACGGCGAAATCGCAAAAAGAGGCCCGCCGAAGCGGGCAAGTTTTTCCGAGGAAAGGTCAGACCGCGCGGCCGGGGTGATTGAAGGGTCAAGCGGACGTGCATCCGCCGCGCGGTCCATGCGACCTTAACTGACCCGATATCTAAAAGTTCCGATCAGACCTTGCCTCTGGCGGCAGAGACCAAAACCTTCAACTGGTCGAAATTGTGCACGCCCTCGCGGAACAGTTCGATGGTAATTGCGGCGATGCGCGCCGTCTCCTCATCATCCCTGGCAAGCTGAAATTCCGCCTGCACGGCATCCAGCACGCGCTGGCAAATGGCGAGGTCTTCCGACGTCATCGGTTGATCGCGCCCGCTTATGTGACGTTCAATCATTCGATCCCTCCATCATTGGAAATCGGGATTCGAGATAATTTCGGATGGCGGATTTTCAAGCGCGTTTCGCCAGAATCTGCGGGCAGGCAGAGGCCCGATCCCTCGTGCTGACCGGGCCTCCCCCATGCCACCTCATCGGGGCTGAGCATGGCGGCGGGTCGAGTACACTCATCGCCGCTGCCAGTCAATCGTCGGAGCGTTCCTCCCGGTCAGTGAAGAACGGCAAGCGCCGTAACACCAGCTTCGTCTGCGGCCCGGATGATGGCCGCTCTGAGCTCGTCGGCTCCGGCTCTACCGGTCATCACGTCCAGGCAGGCTTTCACGGCAGACAGGAATTCCTCACCATCGTCGGACGGCCATTCCCTCATCAGTGCATTGGCGGCTTCCCCGACCGTTCGGACGATCAGGCGTCTGTTCTCGTCCTTGAAGACAAGGATGATTGGATCGAACGATGCTGAAGTGTCCCATTTCATTACGCTTGGTTCCCGACCAACTCACATATCGGTAACCTTGCAAAAGTCATGCCGCTGCACGCGTTGGTTTGGCAATTGCCGTTGATCGCCTGCCGGACAAGGAAAAACGGCCGGCGAAAGCCGGCCGTTTCAGATGCGGTCACTGCGCTCCTCAGACCAGCAGAGAGCTGTTGATCAGGATATCGCTATGGTCGAAGAACGCCTTGTTGAGGCCGACGAAGGCGATGTCCTGAGCGGCATCCTTCCCGACGCCATCGTGATCGTAGGAGAGCACCCCGGTGGCGGCATTGTAGGTGAGGACCGCATGATCGCCGCTGACCTTCGGGCCGTTCTTGACGAGCACGAGGAAGGCGTCGTCGTCGACAACGCCGTTATTGTCCTTGTCGAGACCGGTGAAGACGGAGCCGAGCGAGATCTTGTCGTCGGCATCGAAGTCCCAGATCGAGTCCTTGTTGGCCGCGCCCATTTCGTTGAAATGGAACGTATCGGCGCCGCCCTTGCCATAGAGGCTGTCATTGCCGGCACCGCCGGCGATGATATTGGCCGAGGCAGTGCCCGTGATCATGTTTGCGAGCTGGTTGCCGATGCCGTTGATTGCAGTGCCGGACAGCCGGAGGTTTTCGACAAAGGCATTGTCGTTGAGATTGACGCTGACCGAAGCCCAGATCGTATCCGTGCCGCCGCCGACCGCTTCGTTGACGACCCGGTCGCCGGCATTGTCGAAGACATAGCCGTCGTCGCCGGCCGAACCATGGACCGTGTCCGCGCCGGCGCCGCCGTCGATCCAGTCATTGCCTGACGTGCCGTAGAACGTGTCGGCGGCGGCCGAACCGATGATGTTCACGCGCTCCACCGAGGTCAGCCAGACTGCCGAGTGGTAGCCGTCGGCGCCGAGGATATCGTAGACGACGGAGTTGCCGTTCACCGTTGCGGTAACGGACTGCGCAAGCGAGAAGTCGAGTGCAGCGTTGTCAGTGCCGTCCTGACCGTCAAAACTTGCTGATTGGCCGTGGAAGAATGCAAATGGGTCCTCTCCTCCGCCAAGGCCTTGCTTGTAGACCAGCGTGTCGTCGCCAGTGCCGCCGAAGATGCTATTGCGCGAATGATCGCTGGTGACGAGGAACTTGTCGTTGCCGTCACCACCGTCGAGATAGTTATTGCCGGCGAAGCCATTGAGGACGTTGTTGCCAGCGAAGCCATAAATACGATTATCGAGTTCGTTGCCGTAGCCTGAAGCATCAGTTCCGTAAAGCCAGAGCTCTTCGATGTCGGCCCCGAGAGTGTAAGTCTGAAGCGTTGTCCTGACGCTATCGGGAAGACCAAATTTGCCGCCGAGCTCGATGACCTGATCGCCGGCGTCGTCAACGAAATAGGTGTCGCTCTCGCCTCCTCCAATCATTGTATCGGCGCCGGCGCCGGGATTGATGAAGGCGGCCATGCCCCGACTTATCTTGATGTAGTCATTGCCGGCACCCGTATAGATGTTCGTAGTCTCTGCGTTCGCTACTTCGATGTGATTGTTGCCATTGCCCCCGTAGATGGTGAGTTGATCAGCGATCAAACCATAGGTATTCAGCGGCGTATCGGACGATTGACCGTCAAAAAAGGCCTGGTTCATGGCGATGTCGCCCCAGAAATAGGCCAGCGAATCCCCCGATCCGAGAGTAAGTCCGAGCGAGGTATTGAAAGAACCTATGGCCAGGGAAGTATCGGTCGATCCACCCGTAAATGTCGTGTCATCGATAAACTGACCGAAGGATTCATCGCCAGTCTGAGTAAAAACTATCGTTCCCATTAAAACCCCACAAAAAATCTGCGCACGCGGGATTTCTTCCACAGACACAACCAGAAGTCAAAGTATTGGTTAGCAAATATTTAATACCGTTGCAGCGCAGCAATATCTTAGATCATATAAATATATCGATACTATAGGGCGGCACCTCGTCCATCAAAATGGAGGAAAGCCAGCTTCCCGCAGGGCCGAAAATACAGCAATGTTGCGCCCGAAAGACGCAAATTCCGATCATCACCACCGCTGTTTCAGCTCAAGCCCGCGACAAGTCCCACCGATCTGCTTACCGCAGCCCAGCCTTCCCAAGCGAAGACCTCAATATCCTGTATCCGTCCGGCGAAAGGTGCAGTTTATCAACGGCATAATTCGCGCACCCCTGCTTGGCGAAGCCGCATGTCAGCTCATCCTCGTCGATCTTGACAAGCGTCACGCCGGTTCTCCCAGCCAGGTCCCGTTCGATGTCTGCATTCACTTCGAGGCGATCCTTGGCGCGGAAGGTGAAGCCCGATCCGCGCGGAAGGATGGGCACGACATAGATCGGGCTGTCGTTCCAGCGGCTTCTGAGCTCATCGACGACCGCCACCACACCCTGCGAAACACCGCAGGGGGCAAAGGAGCCATCCCACAGGTTGTTGGTTCCGATGATGAGGACGATGTCTTTGGGCTTAATTGCCGGCGGCATTTCCTTGAGGCGCCAGAGGAGCTCCTGGATATGGTCGCCGAAGATACCGAAGTTTCCGACGCTTGCGGCTCCAAAATCCCGCTTGAGATCGGGACCCCAGTTCTCCGCCAGGGAATCCCCGAAGATCGCCACATCGAGCGCGCCGGAGATTTTCTGCTGATGCTTCGCCTTCATGACCCGGGCGGGAGACTGCTCGATGACAGGGGTTTGCGCGACGAGAGCCTGAACGGGATCACAGGTTGGAGCGGCATTCGCCTGGGGCGCAGCCCAGAGCATTAGTCCGGCGATCGCGCAAGGGAGCAACCGCGTCACAAAGTCCGTCATTTCGAGCCTCGCTGCAAAGCGTGTCGCGATATCGGGGATTCGCTGACCGCGCTTTGAGTTTCTGTTTTCCGCATGTCGTGATCGCAAAACCGCGGCACACCTCTGCGCGGCACAGTTTAGCGTGCGGATTTTGCCGTGATTATGATGTGGTCGATAAACCAGAGCAATTCCAGCAAAAGTGCGCAGCGGTTTTGCGTCCGCAATTGCGTGAAAACAAAGAGATAGAGCATTTCCATGACTCGAAGAAAATGGAAATGCTCTAGAAAAGAAACCACAATAACACGGCCAGCAGCAGCGCCGCGGCGACGAACTTCAGGATCGTGACTGGAGACGGGGGTGGCTTCCTGCGCGCGACGATATATGGCTCGATGATATTCTGGAAAAAGATATCCCGGTCTTCGGGTCGCGTAGACATCAGCTGTACGTAGCGGGATAGCGTGATGCCGCTTGCTTGGGCGCTGCCACCATCGGCGTAAAGGATCTCAAGGCTCCGATCGCTCTCATTGTACTTCACCTTCCGCACCTTGTGACACTCAAAGGAAGTCCAGGTCATTGTGACATCCGAATAGAATTGTTCCCGATGTGAAGGACTATTGCTCGCTTTAGGCGATAGCCAGGCTGGCTACATAGTTACTGATGACGCTGATCTTGACAAATTGCCCATAATAGTTAGTTGCGAACAATTATTTAGCCGCAATGCCATCCGCCGCCGGTTTGCAACCGGGATGTGACAGTCGTTATATCTTTTGATGGAAAGCCGGGGTAGGAGATGGAAGAAAGATCCAGGTTCGTCTCCTGCTGAGTTTGCAGCATCGGCAGCGGGCAAGTCAGAGTGGACAGCAGGAAAGTCCACTGGAGCTTGCGGATTGCAACCGAGCGAAGAAAGCGCTGCTCAGGTGAGGAGCTCACCTGCTACGATACGCGATGAAGCCACAGAATTACCTCTTGATCATCTTCGTTGCGCCGCCGCTCATTGCGCTTGCGCTCGGGATTTTCATCATCGCCGCATCATTCCACCATGAGCCGGCGGACCCGCGTTCAACAGGAACGATCGGTGTCAGAAAAGGTGGCAGGATCGGCAATCTCGGCTATACGCTTCCGCCCCCGCAACCAGGCGGCGACTTTCAATAGAATTGCTAGAATTGTGGCCACCCCTCGCCCACCGCTGTCCGCGCTGCTTCAGCTTGGGCCGGCGCTCAGGATCTGCGCGCCAGCGGCGGCAGGGTAATGAAGGGATTTTCGGGATCGTAGCTCATCTTCGGCTTGCCCTTTCCGGCCTTGAGCAATCCCGGCGCAAGATGCCCGTTCGGGCCGAAGAGATAGGCACTTCCCGCGCAGAGATGGGCAAGCGCGCGGTAATCGAAATAGCGGAAGGTGCTGTCGGCAAGAAAGGCCGCCTCGTTATAGGCCTTGCCCTTGATCTCGGCAAAGCGGGTCTGGGTCATATAGGCGTAGAGCGCCTTCTTGTTGAGCGAGGCGCCGCTGCACAGAGTGGCGAGCGAACTGGCAAGCTTCACGACCCTCAATGTCTGGGCATCCGGATTGTCGAGCGGCTTCATCGCCTGGGCGACGTAATAATTCGCCGCCGGATCGTTCGTCATGGATTTCTTCCAGAAGGCCGGCAGCTCCGCCGCGGTGGCGCAGTCAACAGAAGCAAGGCCTGCAGAAGCGATCGCAAGAATTGCTGCGAATAGAGAAAATCTGAAATTGTAGGTCACACCATCCCCCCGTCCGGCACACCTGCCCTGCATCGTCAGCGTTGCTTCAGTTCGAGCCGGATCCTGTAAAAATTCTCGGCATCCGCCATCGCCTTCACGTCGCATTGCTTCGTACCGACGGCGACGGTTACGATATCGCGGACATCGGTGGTCAGCCAGATCGGCGCCTCGCGCGTATAGGAGCGTCCGGGCAGCGCGCGCCAGTTGACGAAAAAAATGCCCACTTGCTCGCCGGCCGCATTGAGGAAGCCCGCGACGACGCAGACCTGATCGTCATCTTCAGGGTCTTCGTTCCTGAGCGTGATTCGCGAGGTGACAGAGTTGGTCTTCGGGTCGGTGCGGAAGGCGAAGCTGTAATATTGCGGCCGCTTCCAATCCCATTTGTCCTCGACGAGCTTGCAATATCCATTCTCGAGGGAAAGGCATTCCTGCGCCGCGTGGACGCGCCAGACATAGTTCTTCCATCCGTCCTCGTCGGGAACGGGAGCATGGTCGCTGGTCAGGAGGCCAAGGGCGATGGAAAGCTGTTTAAGGGTCGGCATAACAGGATGCTCGCCGGATTCGCCGCAGCGCGCAAGCCCCTGACAACAGGGGCCTGCAGGCCGGACCGAACGATCCGGCCTGCATCATCTCAATGTCTTGCAGGCGCGATCAGGACAATTGACCGCGCTTGCCGGTGACCATGCGAAGCACCTGTTTTGCGCGGCCTTCGGCACCCTCGGCCGAGCGAGGATAGGCATCGCGAATATGGCGCGTATAATACCAGCCAGGTGACGTGGCCGTGATCAGGTTTTCATAGACGACCAGCGGCACGTTGAAATATCTGCGGTGGCCCTTGAGGCGAATCTCGATGTCGAGGACCCCAGTCGACGGGTCGTAGGCAACGGATTTCACGAGTTTTGACGAAAGTTCCATCGTTGCTCCTATGCTGCGTCGCACAATGGAACTCCGGTTGAGGCAATAGTCAAGCCTTTGTAATGTTTCGGGACACATTACCTCATAAACCTTGCCTTACGTGAATGCCGCTCTAAAAGGCGCCGAACCTAGGCAGATTGCCGCCCTGCAGCATTTCGCCTCACCCGCTCTTTAACCCAAAATCCGTTTTCCATTGAACGCACCCGACTTCTCCCGCTATATAGGAGAAAATGGAAAATCTCGGAGACAAGCATGCGGCAGGAAGATATCGAGGAGTCCGTCGCAGAGAGTGGCTACAGGCAGATTCGCGCGGATATCATCTTCGGCCGGCTTGCGCCGGGGCAGAAGCTGAAGCTGGAAAATCTCAAAGGCGCCTACGGCACGAGCGTCAGCACGCTGCGCGAGATCCTCAACCGGCTGACCTCGGAAGGGCTCGTCGTTGCCGAGGGGCAGCGGGGGTTTGAGGTTGCCGGCGTTTCCGTCGCCGATCTCAGGGAGATCGCGGCGCTGAGATTGCTGCTCGAGGAACACGCGCTGGAACAATCCTTCGAACAGGGGGATGTGGAATGGGAGGCGCAGCTGGTCTCCGCCCATTACAAGCTGGCCCGCATGGAAAAGGTCATGGCGACGGGCGATACCAGCCAAGCGGAGGATTGGAAGCGCTATGACTGGGAGTTTCACCAGGCGCTGATTGCCGCCTGCGGCTCGCGGCTTTTGATGGAGACGCATTCTTCCGTCTTCGACAAATACCTGCGCTATCAGATGGTGGCGCTCTCCTATCGCGGCAGCGTGGCGGAAGAGGAGCACCGGCAGCTACTGGAGACTGCCCTCAAGCGCGACAGCAAGACCGCCAAGGAAATCCTGCAGCGCCATATTCAGGCGGGCGTCGAACATGCGCTCGGCAGAGGGCTGCTGTCGGCCCTGCCCGCGCAGGCCAGGGGATGACGGCCTGATGCGCAACGAAAAACCCATGCCGAAAATGGCAAGCGAAGCCTCCGAGACGATCAGCGATGTCGTCTTCCGGCAGATCCGGCAGGATATCATATCCGGGGCACTCGCCCCCGGCGCCAAGATCAAGCTCGAACAGGCCAAGGAGCATTATTCGATCAGCGTATCCTCGCTGCGCGAGATCCTGAGCCGCCTTGCCATGGAAAATCTCGTGCTTGCCGAGGGACAGCGCGGCTTCGAGGTAAGCCCGGCCTCGGTCAAGGAGCTGGAGGAGCTTGCCGATCTCCGGACCGTGCTCGAAACCCACGCGATCGGGCTTTCCTTTGCCGCCGGAAACCTGGAATGGGAAGGCCGCATCGTCGCCGCCCACCACAAGCTGGCAGCCGCCGAGAGGAAGCTTCTGGCGGGCGATGCCTCAAGGACCGTCGACTGGGTGCGCTATGACTGGGAATTCCACCAGGCGATCGTCTCCGCCTGCAATTCGGCAACGCTGATGGCGACGCTGTCCTCGGTCTTCGACCGGTTTTTGCGCTATCATATGCTGGCGCAGAGCTTTCGCGGGCAGGCGGTGGTGGATGATCACAAGCTGTTGTTCGAGCTTGCTTTGAAGCGGGATGTCGAGGGGGCAAGGGCTGTGATCGTGAGGCATGTGCAGAGCGGTGTGGCGCATGTGCTGAAGAGTGGGCGGATTGGGTGACGGCGGGTTCTGTGCTGGTGGACTGCTGGGTGATGCGTTTGGCGCCACAAGTGTTTGACACCATTACGCTATGTGCCGTGGGACACCCCCCTCTGTCCTGCCGGACATCTCCCCCACAAGGGTGGAGATTGGCCAGAGGCGTGACCTTCGCACATCTTTGACGTTGCACAGTTTGCAACGTTCATTTTTGGGGAAACCGGGGCTCCCAGCCAATCTCCCCACCTGTGGGGGGTCCGAAGGACGGGTCGAGACCCGTGGCTCGACCCCGGCAGCCCGGCAGGACAGAGGGGGGTGCCCCGCGGCACGCCGCACAATGGTGTCAAACACCTGTAAGGCCTGAAGGACAGGTCGAGACCCGTGGCACAAATCCGGCAGTCCGGCAATCCAGAGAGGGTGCTCGGAGCACTCCCTCACCCCGCATCCCTCGGAATCCCCTCCGGCCGCATCTGCTTCTTCAGCGCCGCAATCCGGAAAATCGCATTCGGCGCCCCATAGCCGCGATAGGCACGGCGCTCCACCACCTCGAAGAAGAAGCCCTCCCCGTATGTCCCGCTATAGAGCTGGAAATATTCCCCCTCCCCATCCCGGTCGTAGAGGATATTTTCCGCCTTCAGCCGCTCGGTCAGCTCCGGCTCCAGCCCAAAGCGGGCCTCCACGTCGTCGTAATAATTGGGCGAGATCGGCAACGGCTTGAAGCCTTTCTCGCGCAGGCGTTCGGCCGTGGCGAAGATGTCTGATGTCGAAAATGCCAGATGCTGGATGCCGGAGCCGAATTTCTCGGCGATGAAATGGCCGGCGAGCGTGCGGCGGTTTTCGGCCCCGTTCATGGTGATGCGAAGCGTCCCCGCCTCGTTTTCGATCACCTGGCTGCGCACCACGCCAGCGGGATCGATGATATCGACCATGGGGGTTTTGCGGGTCTCGAAGATCGAGGTGTAGAAGAGCAGCCAGGTCAGCATCTCGTCATAGGCGACGGTCTGGGCGATGTGATCGACCTGCAGGAGGCCGGCGTCGCCTGTTTCGCCCTCTTCCGCCACCGGCTCGAAATCGATCTCGGAGAAGCGGCCAAGCGGGCTTTTATCGTCGATGAGATAGATCAGCCCGCCGCCGACGCCGCGGATCGCCGGCAGCTGCAACTCGCCCTCGATGACGGCCTGGGTGAAGGGTTCGGCATCGAGCGCCAGTGCGCGGGCATAGGCTTCCGCCGCGTCTTCGACGATCAGCGCCACCGCATAGGCAAACGTGCCGTGCACCGCATAGGCGGCATTGGCAAAACCGGCTGGATCGACATTGATGAGGATGCGGATATCGCCCTGCTGAAAGAGCGTCACCTTCTTGGAGCGATGCACGGCGGCCTTGCGGAAGCCGAGCGCTTCCAGAATGCCGACGAGCTCCACCGCCTCCTCGTCATCGGTGGCGAATTCGATGAAGCCGACGCCTTTGACGGCAGCGCGCGCGGGCATGTCGATGCCGACTGGCGTCTCCACCTTGCGGCGGATCTGGTCGGCGAGATAGATCAGCGAGCGATGGCCGTCGGCGGCGATTGCGCGCGTCGAGCCGCCGCGGAACTGGTCGTTGAAGATCTCCAGCGAGAAGAAGCCGTCATAGCCCGTGGAGGCCACGGCCTCGGTGAATTCGGTCACCGGCAGATCGCCCTCGCCCGGCATGTTGCGGAAATGTCTCGACCAGTAAAGCAGGTCCATATCGATCAGCGGCGCATCGGCAAGCTGCACGATGAAGATCTTTTCCTTGGGGATCGAGCGGATGGACGTGATGTCGATCTTGCGCGACAGCGAGTGGAAACTGTCGAGGATCAGCCCGACATTCTCGTGATCGGCACGCCGCACAATCTCCCAGGCATCGCGGTGGTCGTTGACATAGCGGCCCCAGGCAAGCGCCTCGTAACCCACCTTCAGGCCGCGCTTGGCCGCTCGTTCTCCCAGCTCGTGGAAATCGGCCGCTGCCCTGTCGATGCCGCCAAGAGCTGCCTGCGAGACATTGGAGCAGACGAGCACCATATCCGTGCCGAGTTCCTGCATGATGTCGAACTTCCGTTCGGCCCGGTCGAAGGTTCGGCTGCGCAAACCCTCCGGCATGCCCTCGAAATCGCGGAAGGGCTGGAACAGCGTGATGGTGAGGCCGAGATCCCGCGCCATGCGGCCGACATCGGCGGGGCTGCCGTCAAAGGCCAGGAAGTCGTTTTCGAAAATCTCCACGCCGTCAAAGCCGGCGCGCGCAATCGCTTCGAGTTTTTCCGGCAATTCGCCTGAGAGCGTCACCGTCGCAATCGAGGTCTTCATGGCTTGCAAATCCTCCTCGTTCGGGCCGCGACGGACAAAGCCACCGACCCTCCTGATGGCATTATGGCGAATGTCGTGAGGATTTCAATTCAATTGATCAAATGAAAAGTCTCATATGATTTTCAAAAACTATGTTGATTTATGACCGTCCCTCTGGCAAACATGGTTGCGAACAGTCGGGAGAGGATGACTGTGAGGCCGTTTTTGACGGCCATCAAAAAGGAGGAGAATTCCAATGCTGAAGTCTTTGCTGACGCGGCGTGGCGCCATGCTGGGTGCCGCCGCTCTCGTGGCCGCCATCGGGCTTGCAAACCCGGCCGCCGCCGTCACCCCGGAAGAAATCAAGGCCCGCGGCAAGCTGATCGTCGGCATCCAGGGCGACAACCCGCCATGGGGCTTCGTCACCAGCGCCGGCAAGCAGGATGGCCTGGATGCCGATATCGCCACGCTCTACGCCAAGGAACTCGGCGTCGAAGTCGAATTCGTGCCGCTGGAAGTGAACAACCGCATTCCGGCGCTGACCACCGGCCGCGTCGACGTGCTCTTTGCGACGATGGCCATGCTGCCGGACCGCGCCAAGGCCGTGCAGTTTTCCAAGCCCTATGTCGCCAATGCCATCGTACTGATCGGCGCCAAATCCGCCTCGATCAAGACCAATGAGGATATGGCGAACCTCACGATCGGCGTCGCCAAGGGTGCCGCGCAGGATACGCAGGTGACGAAGAATGCGCCCTCCACCGCCACGATCCGCCGTTTCGATGGCGATGCGGCAAGCGTGCAGGCGCTGGCTTCCGGCCAGGTGCAGGCGCTCGGCGGCAACATCTTCTACATGGACCGCGTCGAAAAGGCCCGCCCCGGCGAATTCGAAAACAAGCTTGAATTCCAGAAGCTCTATAACGGCGCCTGCACGCGTCTGGGCGAAAAGGAAATCAACGCCTCGATCAATACGTTCATCGACAAGATCAAGGCCAATGGCGAGCTGAAGAAGATCTACGACAAGTGGATGAAGGTGCCGGTTCCGGAATTCCCGGAAAAGCTCGAGGGCATCCCCTTCGCCGTAAACTGAGCGATCCGCTCTCTTTCATGACAGCAATAAGGGCGGGCATGCCAATGCCCGTCAACGCAACAGCCATGCCCCAACCACGGCATAAGGCCCTGCCCCGTTTGAGGTGCGCGACATGACCAGAACCATCTTTGTGCTCAACGGACCGAACCTGAACCTGCTCGGCGAGCGCGAGCCCGCCATCTACGGCTCGACCACCCTTGCCGATATCAGGCAGATGTGTCTCGCAAAGGCCGAAAGCCTCGGTTTTTCCGTCGACTTCCGCCAGACCAATTTCGAGGGCGAGCTGGTGGAAAGCGTGCATCAGGCCCGCAAGGACGCCTGCGGCATCATCATCAATCCCGCCGGCTATACGTTCACCTCGATCGCACTGCTCGATGCGCTGAAAACCTTCGATGCGCCGAAGATCGAGCTGCATATTTCCAATGTCCATGCCCGCGAGGAGATCTATCATAAATCGCTCGTCTCGCGTGTCGCCACCGCCATCATGATCGGCTTCGGCGCCCGCGGTTATGAGCTGGCGATCGAGGCGATGGCGGATATGGTCGGAGCGGCAAAAGCAGCATGAATTATCAACTGGATTTCACGCCCGTCATCGATGGCTTGCCGAGCCTGCTGCTCGGCTGTCTCGGCACCTTCCTTCTGGCGCTTTGCGGCATGGCCCTGGCGATTGTCATCGGCATCGGCGGCGTGGCGCTGAGGGATTCCCATATCAAGGCGCTGCGCTGGCTGGTGATTGGCTTTGTCGAGCTCATCCGCAACACGCCTTTCCTGGTGCAGATCTTCTTTCTCTTCTTCGCCTTGCCGCTGATCGGCATCCGCCTCGACCCGACGCCGACGGCGATCATCGCGCTCGGCATCAATGGCGGCGCCTATGCGATCGAGATCATCAGGGGTGGCGTGCAATCCATCCCGAGCGGCCAGATGGAGGCGGGCCTCGCGCTCGGCCTGCACAAGGTGCAGGTCTTCCGGCTGATCATCCTGAAGCCGGCGCTCAGGGCCATCTACCCCTCGCTGACCAGCCAGTTCGTGCTGCTCACGCTCTCGACCAGCATCGCCTCGGCAATCTCTGCCTATGAGCTGACCTCGGTCGCCCAGCGCATCGAATCCGACAGTTTCCGCAGCTTCGAGGTCTATTTCACCGTCACGGTGTTCTACCTCGTCATTTCCTGGCTGATGATGCGCCTCTTCGCGCTCTTCTCGGCCCGCTATTTCACCTATCCGGTCAAGTGAGGGCGCCATGGGCAGCGAAGAATTCACCTTCCTTCTGATCGGCCTGAAATGGACCGTGCTTCTCTCCGCCGTCGGCTTCGTCTGCGGCTGCATCGCCGGCCTTGCCGTGGCGCTGGCGCGCACCTCGGGCATGCCGTGGCTGGAGCGGGCGACATCGGCCTACATTGCCATCTTCCAGGGCACGCCGCTCCTGATGCAGCTCTTCGTCACCTATTATGGCCTGGCGCTCATCGGCTTCAGGCTCGATGCCTGGGAGGCGGTGGCGATCGGCCTCACGCTCCATGCCAGCGCCTATCTCGGCGAGATCTGGCGCGGCGCGATCGAAGCCGTGCCGCGCGGCCAGACGGAGGCGGCAAAGGCGCTGAGCCTCAAATATGTCTCGCGCATGAAGGATATCATCCTGCCGCAGGCGCTGCGCATCTCCCTGCCGGCCACGATTGGCTTCCTGGTGCAGCTCATCAAGGGCACGTCGCTGGCTTCGATCGTCGGCTTCACGGAGCTGACGCGGGCCGGCAACATCATCTCCAACCAGATCTTCCAGCCGCTCACCGTCTTCGGCATCGTCGGCATTCTCTATTTCCTGATGTGCTGCCCGCTGACCATCCTCGGCGCCCGCCTGGAGCGGCGCTTCAACGCGGCCCACGCGCGCTGATGCTGCGCCCTCACGAATTGGACCAGACACCATGACATCAGTTCCCGCCCCATCTCCCAATCAGCACATGACTGGCGAAACCATGATCACCATGAGCCATGTGGAGAAATGGTACGGCGCCTTCCAGGCCCTGCATGATATCAATATCGATGTGCACCGGGGGGAGCGCATCGTGCTCTGCGGCCCCTCGGGAAGCGGAAAATCGACGCTGATCCGCTGCATCAACCACCTGGAGACATACGAGAAGGGCGAGATCCGCGTCGGCGGCATATTGCTCGGCAACCAGGCCAAGGCGATCGATGCTATCAGGCGCGAGGTCGGCATGGTCTTCCAGCAGTTCAACCTCTTCCCGCACCTGACCGTGCTGCAGAACTGCATGCTGGCGCCGATGCGCGCACTCGGCGTCGCCAAGGCCGAAGCCGAAGAGCGCGCCCGCACCCTGCTTGCCCGCGTGAAAATCTCCGAACAGGCCGAGAAATATCCGGTGCAGCTCTCGGGCGGCCAGCAGCAGCGCGTGGCGATTGCGCGTGCGCTCTGCATGCGCCCCAAGGTGATGCTCTTCGACGAGCCGACCTCGGCGCTCGACCCCGAGATGGTCAAGGAAGTGCTGGATACGATGATCAGCCTTGCCGAGGAAGGCATGACGATGATCTGCGTGACCCATGAAATGGGCTTTGCCCGCCAGGTCGCCAACCGGGTGATCTTCATGGCAAGCGGCGCGATCGTGGAAGAAGCGGCCCCGGCCGAATTCTTCACCAATCCGCGCCACGAGCGCACCCGCAAATTCCTCGGCGAAATCCTGCGCAACTAGCCGCCGAAGACCGGGAGAAGCACCATGTCAAAACGCCCCCTTGCAATAGCCGTCATGGGCGCCGGGCTGATCGGCAAGCGCCATATCGAAGGCGTGCTCGCCGAGCCGCGCACCACCCTTGCCGCCATCATCGACCCCTCGCCCGCCGCCCGCGATGAGGCCCGCGCAAACGGCCTGCCCTGGTTTGCAAGCCTTGCCGAAGCGCTCACTGAGAGCCGCCCGGATGGCGTGATCGTCGCCACGCCCAACCAGCTGCATGTGGCAAATGCTGACGATGTGGTGGCATCAGGCATCCCCGTCCTCATCGAAAAACCCATCGCTGACGATGCGGCGGCCGCGGCAGGTCTCGTGCGCCGCGCCGAAGCATCAGGCGTGCCCATCCTCGTCGGCCACCACCGCCGCCACAACCCCATTATCCGGCAGGCCAAGCGCCTGATCGAAAGCGGCCGGCTCGGCCGCATCCGCTCCGTCCATGGCAGCTTCTGGGTCGCCAAGCCCGATGACTATTTCGAGGTGACATGGCGGCGCGAACCGGGCGCCGGGCCGATCTTCATCAACCTCATCCATGATGTCGATCTCTTCCGCCATCTCTTCGGCGAAGTCGAAAGCGTGCATGCGATGGAATCCAATGCCGCCCGCGGCCATGCCGTCGAAGACACCGCCGTCGTACTGCTGCGTTTCGAAAGCGGCGCGCTCGCCACTCTCAGCGCCTCCGATGCCGTGCCCTCGCCCTGGAGCTGGGAGCGGACCTCGGGCGAAAACCCCGGCTTTCCGCAGGAAGACCAGTTCTGCTACCAGATCGGTGGCACCGATGGCGCACTGACGATCCCCGATCTCACCCTCTGGTCCAATATCGGCCGCCCCGACTGGCGCGAAAAGCTGACCGAGGAACGCCTGCCCGTCACACCGGCCGATCCGCTCACCCTGCAGCTCCAGCATTTCTGCGATGTCATCGAAGGCACGGCGACACCCCTCGTCAGCGGCCGTGAAGGGCTCGCGACACTTGAGGTCATCGAGGCGATCAAGGCATCCGCGAGCACGGGAAGGACCATATTCCTAAAAGGCGAAACCCATGATTAGCGGCACCACAAGGCTGATCGCCCATCTCGGCTACCCGACGGAAAGCTTCAAGGCGCCGCTGATCTACAATCCCTATTTCGACGAACAGGGCATCGACGCCGTCGTCGTGCCGATGGGCTGCAAACCGCAGCATTACCCTGACTTCCTGAAGCTCGTCTTCCGCCTGTCGAACATCCACGGCGCCCTCATCACCATGCCGCACAAGATTACCACGATGGGCCTGCTGGACGAGATCTCCACCAATGCCCGCGTCGCCGGCTCCTGCAACGCCATCAAGCTCGGCCCCGACGGCAGACTGATCGGCGACATGTTCGACGGCGAAGGTTTCGTGCGCGGCCTCAAGCGCAAGGGCCAGACCATATCAGGCGCCAAAGCCCTCCTCATCGGCGCCGGCGGCGTCGGCTCGGCCATCGCCGCCTCCCTCGCCTCCGCCGCCATCGGCCACCTCGCCCTCCACGACGACAACAAGGCCGCACTCGAAGGCCTGAAAACCCGCCTCAACACTTACTACCCCGCAACCAGGGTCACCACAGGCTCAAACGACCCGGATGGATTCGACATCGTCATCAACGCCACGCCGCTCGGCATGCGCAAGGATGACCCGCTGCCGATGGATGTGACGCGGCTTTCGGCGGGGACTTTCGTTGGCGAGGTGGTGATGAAGGAGGAGATCACGCCGTTTCTCGCCGCAGCAAGGGAGCGAGGATGCCGGTATCAGGTGGGGACGGATATGCTGTTTGAGCAGATACCGGCTTATCTGGAGTTTTTTGGGTTTGCGACGACGACTGCGGAGCATTTGAGGAGAGTGGCGCGGTTGTGAAGGGAAGGCAGTGCGGACAGCGCGTAGTCAATAGACTGTTAGCAATTAGCCGACACGGCCTGGCTAAATCGATCACCGAGTTCCGCGACACGCCTAGCGCCTTGCCGCACGTGAAAGCAGTATTTTTCATAGACTGGGTCGCCCGCAATTCCACATTGCGAAAACTCCCCAAAACCCTCCGGTCTCTGGCGAAAGCCGATGATCCGCGAAGCTAGCTCTCGATCCTTCGACGTCGATAGCACAATGCCTTTCTCAAATATGTGCAACAATCTATTGATTGACGCTTGGCCACAGCATTAGGTTGCAATAGTGTATTTATGGGAGGATATACATGGTCGGACAAGAGATTGGTGGTGCCATAGAATACGATGAACTCTCCGTCGTGGATCGAATCCTAACTGAGTTCGTCAACGCCGTCGCCGCAGAAGATGGTTATTCGGATATTTCCATTCGCCTCAGGCATGTGATCTTGGAGAAGCGAGACTTCAACGAGTCCTCATTGGAGCGCGCTCTTTTCGACGTTGAGCAGCAGTGATCAAGATCGACACGCTCACCATATCCGAGTTTCGCGGCATCCGATCCCTAACGATCTCCCCAAAACGGAAGAACTTCGCTATCTGCGGCCCTAACGGCACGGGCAAGAGTGGCGTCGTAGATGCCTTAGAATTCGTACTTACGGGAACGATCTCCCGACTGACAGGTAAAGGTCGCGGCGACCTATCTGTGAGGGACCACGGCGCCCACGTCGATTGTCAAAAGAGCCCCGAGAAAGCGTTCGTCGAGGCTGCCGTCTGGATCCCGTCCCTAAACAAGACTGTAAAGGCCAGACGAACGGTAAAGTCGCCTTCAACTCTTGAACTTATACCGGATAGCCGGGAGGCGCGAGCCACATTCCGGCAACTGGAGGCTCATCCGGAGATCGCACTCTCACGCCGAGAGATCATTCGGTTCGTTCTGACGGAGCCCGGGCAGCGCGCAAAAGATGTTCAGGCACTCCTTAAACTCGATCAGCTCGAGACGATAAGAGCCCGATTGCAGAAAATCGCAAACGGGGCAGACAGTATGGCCAAGACAGCGAAGAACAATAATGCAATCGTGCGAGCCGACTTGGTGCGCGCCATGGATATCGCGGATGCGACAGAAGCCAATGTCCTTCAAGCAGCGAATAAGCGTCGCGCGGTCCTCGGGTTGGCACCTTTACAATCACTAGGGGTAGACGTCTCCCTGCGCGACGGATTGGCGACTGCGGAGGGTAGCCAACCGTCCCGCGTCAATAAAGCCGCAGCAAAATCGGACGTGGAGGCAGCAATCGACTCCGTGAACTCACGTTCGCAAGGAATCTTCCCCACCCGCATAGCAGATGCAAAATCGGCACTCGAACTCCTGCAAGCCGACGAAAACATTCTCAACGCGGTGCTTCGGGACGACTTTCTAAAGACGGCCCTTGAACTCTATGATGGCGAGCTCTGCCCGGTTTGCGATACGCCCAAGACTCTGGAAGAGATTTCAGCGATCGTGAATGACAAGCGAAAGAAACTGGAGGATGTCAAAGTCCTCCGTGAAAAGGCTGAGGCTGCAATCTCTCCAATTCGAGAGGCATTGGAGGAGGACCGCGCGCTTACACGCACCGTATATTCCTACGCCAAGCAATTCCTCGACGTTGATGAACTTCAGACAATCGCCGACTTCGGGACGGCCCTGAGAGATGCCAGCGATGTCCTCAAGTCCTTTCTACCTCTAGACAAGACGATCACTGCGATCAGTAAATTACCATCTGCAGATGGATTTCTCAGTGTCGGCAAGAAAATCGAAGCAGCGATAAATGCTCTTCCCGAGCCATCTGATCAGGACGCCGCCCGTGATTACCTTCTCACTGCTCAACTGAGGCTGGATGAATTAAGAAAAGCGCATGCAACAGCGAGGACCGCAGAGGATAGAGCAACAAAAGCAAGAAAAGTCTTCGAGGTTTATAAGGAAACGTCGAACACCGCACTCGAAAAAGTATATGAGGATGTCCAGGCGAATTTCGCCGACTTATACCGACGCATCAACGCCGACGACGAGAATGCATTCGAAGCCAAATTAACTCCCTCGTTCGGAAAACTCGGGTTCGGCGTCGACTTTTACGGACGCGGGTTCTTTCCACCCGGAGCCTATCATAGCGAGGGGCACCAAGACAGTATGGGGCTTTGCCTCTACCTTGCTCTGATGCGCCACCTTCTAGGACCCGGATTTACGTTCGCCGTCCTTGACGACGTCTTGATGTCGGTCGATGTGGGTCATAGACGCGAAGTTTCGAAGCTGCTTCAAGCCGAATTTCCTGACACCCAGTTTGTGCTGACGACCCACGACAAGGCGTGGCTGAAATTCATGAGTACGACAGACTTGGTGAAGAAAGATGGCACCATACATTTCCGGAAGTGGACGGTTGATGATGGTCCTACCGTATGGGCTAAGGGTGATGTTTGGGATGAAATACGCCACCTTGTCGATCAAGATGATGTCCACGGAGCGGCAGCATTGCTCCGCCGCTCCCTTGAACACCTATCGGCCGAATTTTGCGAGGCACTAAGAGTTAAGGTCGAATTCAGCGTCGACGGACATTACGATCTGGGAGATCTGCTCGACCCTGCAATTGGCCAAATGAAAAGCCTATACAGAGATGCACACAATGCTGCGACGACATGGCAGGACACTGACCGGATTGCTGCAATCGACGCGCGCACGAGGGCTTTCGATGAGGCCGTAAATCAATCCAAGGCAGAGCAGTGGCAGATAAACCCATCGGTTCATTACAACGAATGGGCCGAGTTGGATAAGTCCGAATTCCTTGCAGTCGTCGAAGCATTTGAAAAGCTCTGCACACTTTTTAAATGCGACGCCTGCGGAGCCCTTATCGAGGTAAAGCCCACCCGCGGGAAACGTGAATATCTGCAATGCCTGTGTGGAAAGGTGAAATTCTCATTCATGAAGAAGCCTAAGCCCGTCTCGGCGAAGTAGTCCCATCCTCCCTCATTCCTGTGCTTGTCACAGGAATGACGCGAGACCGGCACCTTCTATTGCATCATCGCTTGAACGCGTTGACGAAGGCTGGCGATACCACGTTGATAATTTTCCCGGGGTGTGGTTTGGCTTCTGGATCGGCCACCCACGAGAGTGTGTAGTTGCCACCTGCTTGTAGGCCGGAGTGTCTTTAAGCTTCACGAGCGGATGTTCATATCTCTCAATGATGCCTGTAAAAGTTACTTGATCGCCATCTTCGATGACGCGAAACTCGTAATTTTCTCCAACTTCAAACATTGCGCGCTCCTTCAGTTATCGCCCTATGCCCGATGTGGTGATCAATCCAGCGTTGCGCAAGGAAGCGCGGGACACAATCGCCCCATCGTGTACGGCAAAGCATGCCCGACGGCGGCGAGATCGTTTGAAGTGACGTGCGCTCTTATTATCTGAACTGCTGGGCAATCCGGTGCCAATAAACGGCCTATTGATCTTCCGTTGCCGCCGATCAGTGTAAATCGTTTGGTATTTCTTGATCTCATCCCTGGTCATGTCGGATACGTAAGAACGTTTTCCGGCCCTGCAATAGCCACCACCCCATCATCATCAAATGGATACTCTACATCCTGAAATACTCAGGTCCCGCCCAGCATCTGACGGTGGCTTTTGGGCTAGCGAACACCCCTCACCTCAGATGACTCATTCACCGCGCGGACGCGCGATGGCTGGATCTCTGTGACAAGCACAGAGATGAGGGTAGAGAGGGTTGCCGCACTGCTGCTCTTGCCGCCAACTTCCCCCTCCACATCCCCTCACCTACAACTTACACCCCTTCGACAGCGCCGCACTCTCCATCGCCGAAACCTTGCCCTTCGACACCGCAACCTCGCCTTCCTTATCCCCACCGGCCACACTGCCGATCGGTACCCCCACCAGAAACACACCAAACGCATCGCCGTTGGCGGCCGAGATCTGCTGCTTCGAGAGGCCGTCGAGTTTCACCTTTTCCTTGCTGTGTTCGCTGGCGATCTGCGGGCAGCTGAGATTGGTGTAGGCCTGCATCGGGATGTCGGCCTGCACGATGGCGTCAGGTCTTTTCGCGCAGGACGTGAGCGCTGCGGCAAGCGCCGCGGCGAGAATGAGTTTTTTCATTAGATAACCCCAGTTAGCAGGTGATCTCTAACATCGCCGCCCGCCTGGCGCGAGTAATGCGCAAGAACAACCACAGAAGAATTCTTGGGTGTGGCCGGTGGCCCTGGTACTGGCGAGGACGGTCTTCTGAGCCACTGATGAAGGGAGAGCATCGGCTTTGGGCCGGCAGGGCCATTGCACCTGTCGCCCTGTGGCGGGACGGCTGTCGTGAGGGTCCCGTCAACATGACTGACCGGATCTGCCTAACCCTTTTGGATGAATTGCGAATCGAACGCGACGCGACGAAAGTAGCTATGCGGCGGTAGTAGGATTACTAGGACCGAACCCAATGTGGGGGGCTTGCCGAGTATTGAGTGGAAGCCCCTCGATGATCCCGTTTTAGCGGGGGATGCGAACTGGTGCGTGGCAGCAGCCATGGGCTCCACCGGAGCTAGCCGCTTGTCCTGATATCATCACCCAAAGGAAGTAGATTACGGTTCCTGCAGTTCACCGCAAGCGTGGAGCTGGCGGATACCGAGTTTCATGATCCTGATGAGATCGGTTTTTCGAGAGCCGTAGGTCTTGCGATATTGTTCGAGTGTCGGCTTGCTGCTGGCGATGTCGGCCAGCGCCGAGCCTCGATCAGTTGTTGCTGCCAAAGCACCTGTGGCCCAGACACGATCGAAGAGAGCACGTTCCTCATCTTGAGGTGACATGTATGGCCTTTCCGTGAAGACTGATTGGACTTGGCAGACGGGTGGAAAAGCCGGGGGCACCGCAGTCATGCAAGAATGATGCTCCAGGCGAGCATCGCAAAACAAGCCGCGATGAGTATCCATAGGCAGATCTTGAATCCCGCACTGGACCTGATGCCTGTGCGCCACTTTGTCGTGGGCATATTCCCAGGGTTGATCTTCAACATAACTGCCTCCTGCTTTCTGCGTTAAGAGGCAGCCGCTCCAGAATGAAGATGCAGGCTCCGGGGAATTGAACGACCAACGGGAATGTCCGTCGCCTAACCTCATACAATCATCCGGCAGCCTTATTGTTCCATGCCGTGGTCGTATCCTGTTCGCTGTCTTTCGCTGCGGTGAGCAGCGCCCACCCCGTCATTGCCACGGCCTCGCGGCCGCACGTATCACAGGGGACGAAACGACAGGAATGTCACGATCGATGGTGAGCCGGCTTTGATCTGCCTTCGTTCCGTGTCCCTGCTCATCCATCAGTTATTTAGAAGGCCCTACTTCATAAATGCCTGAAAATTCATCCTACGTTCACGCAGACAGACAGCATCCTCTAAATTATTATCGAAATATTTTTAAATAAAAATATCGGAAACCTCACATAATATTTCAAAATAAGGTTGTATTTATCCTGTTATATTTATCGTCAAAACGACAAAAATCATACTTTTCATTTTTCTTGGCAAAAAATATTTTATTATTTTGAAAGCCTACGGTGAGAATGCTACTGGTTATTTTGCAAACAGTGAATTTGATTTGCAGCCGGCATCCGCAGGAATTGTTGCGGACTCGTGGTCATAGCGGCCGTGCCGTCGAAACCTCCGCGAAAAGAGCTGAGAGCCTTAGAGAACAGCGTCCCGGCCCGGCGCGAATAACGGAACGATTGGCGAGACAGATGCAATCGGTGCGATACAAGAAAAAAGATCTGAAGTTCGCGCAGCTCCACGCCGCAAAGGCAGCGCAGCACATCACCACGCAGGAAATCGCCCTTAGAAGGCTGCGCATGATGGGGGCGCCGCTGGATCTGGAACATGCGTTGCTTGGCAGGCTTTACGATCGCCAGAGGCAGGTTCTCCACCATCTGAAGCGGATCGAAGACCTCCTCGACGTGAAGTCCCAGCCGATACGACCCGACCCACCTGAGCCCGCCCGACAGGAACCCAGCCAGCCGAGCATTCTGATCTTCGGCAAACGGCAGGAGCGGTTTGACTGGCAGTGACGACGGCTTTCCATGCCAGCCTGACAACGGCCTGACAGGCTTTCGCCAACACAATCTCAAGATGGCAGCGGGCTGGTCTAGCGAGAAATCCGGGCAAAAGAGGCCGAAACCTCCTCGGAATTTGAGGCCAGTTATAGGGCCCGCCACACGATACCCCCGCGAGCCGCTATACCTGCTCAGTCCGCCAAAACGCGTTAAGCGCGTGAAATAATCATGTATGGAAGCAAGAGTCGCGTGAAAAGTGTGTGACACGGCTCGCCGCGCAATATCGTTTCGATCCAGCGCCATTTTCCGCCGGCTCACGGACGTGCTTGTTCCGATCGCTGCCCTCCGGCCGGCAGCCTATGCGGCCTGCGGCATCAATGAAACGCCCCCATTCGAAAATAATCGCTCCTCGCCCTTAATGGCGAACCGGAAGAAATACCGGCCATGGCGCAGATAGAAGAGCGTCGGCGATTTTCGAGAGGCTTGGAGGCCATTCAATTGCGGGCTTTTCATTCGGGCCCCAACGACCGGCCCAAGCGAGGCATGTGTGACAGCCGCATCCGGCTTGTATAACCCCTCAAAAAGCGGTTAGCTGCGACAGTTGGGTACGCTCATTCCTGCACAACCACACAAGTTTGAGATGAAACCTGTGCCGAACGCACCCGCATTTCGAGGGAAGTCCCGTGGGCTGGTCCAAACCCTTAAGGTTGCATCTCGGCGTCCTGGTCGTCGCATCGCTGCTGTTCACGTCGATGCCGATCATCTGGCTGGCCTTCAGCCGCGGAAGCGATGCTGCGGTCAGCGCCGGCGTGCAGCAGATGCGCGGGATGAGCCTGCGGCTGATCGAGGGATACCGCAATACGCTGCAGGGAGGCATGGAGGCGGTGGCGCTGGCGGCGACCCTGCCGCAGCTCGCCTCCCCGCCGCCGCAGGATATCAAGGCGAAGCAGGAATTCTTCCTGGAGGTCCTGCGAAACGTCCCCAATGCGACGAGCATCTACACCGGGTACCCTGACGGCTCCTATCTGCAGGTCATCAACACCGGAAGGCGCGATATCTCCCAGACGCTCGCAGCACCTGACGGCACGGCTTTCGCGATCCGGACGATCGCCGGCAGGCAGAGCGCCAATGTCATCTCGACGCTGCAGTTTCTTGATATCGAGGCAAGAACGATCGGCGAGCGGAATGTCGAATACGCCTCCTTCGATCCGCGCCAGCGTCCCTGGTATCAGGCCGTCGTTCAGGATGGCGCAACGGTCTCTGTCGGCCCCTATATCACCGGAACGCTTGGTGTCCCGACGCTGACGATCGCAGCCCCCATGCGCGACGATGCCAAGGTGGTGGTCGGCATCAACATTCACCTGCAGACTATCAGCCGCCTGCTGGACGCGCGCCAGATTTCGCCGCGGGCGCGCGCCTACATCATCGATGCCGGCGATGATCTCGTCGCCCATTCCGACCCCGATATCATGAGCAGGATCATAGCAACATGGTCGAGAACTGCTGGCGCTGTTGAAGCGACGGCCAACGGTTTCGACACGAGCCTCGAAACCGTGGCAAGGCTCAGGCGCGATCCCGCCTTTGCCAATGGCGGCCTGGCGCGCGTCGAGCTTGATGGCGAAAGCCAGCTTGTGCAGATCGCCCCCGTCAGCGTCTCCGGCCTGTTCGAGGGCAGCACTGCCGCAATCATCGTGCCGATGGAGGATCTGGTGGCGGAGGCCCACCGGCTGCTGCTGCACAATCTCCTGATTGCCGGAGCCCTCCTGGCAGCCGGTGTCGCGGCATCGGTGCTGCTGTCACGTATGGTCAGCCGCTCTCTCAACCGGCTGGCCGACGAGGCGCGCAGGATCGGCGATCTCGATGTCGGCGAGAAAGCCGTGTCGCATTCCTGGATAACGGAGATCAATACGCTGGCGACTGCGCTTGCGGCGAGCCGCCACGCCATCGGCCAGTTTGCCCTCTATGTGCCGCGCGAAGTCGTCCGGCGGATCGTCAATCCCGAGGGGCGAACGGTCGTCAAGGCGACGCGCCAGGACGTGACGGTGCTCTTCACCGATATCAGGGATTTCACCGCCATATCCGAGCAGCATTCGCCCGAAAACGTGGTCGATACGCTCTCGGCCTATTTCGAACTTCTGAACACCATCGCCGAGCAAAATGGCGGCACCGTCGTGCAATATCTCGGCGACTCCATCTTCGTCATGTGGAATGCCCCCGTTGAAGATGCTGATCATGCCGAGCACGGCTGCCGATGCGCGCTCGCCATGAAAGCAGCGGTCGACGGCCTGAACGAGGAGAACCGCCACAACGGCAGCCCCGAGCTTTTCACCCGCTTCGGCCTCCACACCGGCCCGGCCGTCGTCGGCAGTTTCGGCGCCATTTCGCGCCAGCAGTACACGGCCATGGGCGATACGATCAATGTGGCGTCACGGCTGGAAGGGCTGAACAAGGAGTTCGGTACATCGATCCTGGTGAGTGCGGCGATACGCGACGCGGTCGGCGAGCGATTTGTGTTTCGGCCGCTGGGCCTGGTGCAGGTGAAGGGGCGCGCGGAGAAGGTGGATCTCTGGGAGCTGCTTGGAGAAAGCGGCGACCGGGGCAATTCCAGCCAAAGCGCATAGCGGCTCCGCGTTCCCGTCGGGGAGCGCCCCGGCGGCTGCCCCGATAGGAACGGTGGCCTCCGCCGAGTGCTGGAGGTTCATTTTTCCTCGCCTCCGTCATGGCCGTGATGCCCGCCATGGCCATGGAACAGGTGCATGAGGGGGCAGGCCAGAAGCAGCAGGTAGGGCAGCAGGCCGAAGGCGTGCCCCCAATGCTCCCGGAGCATGAAGAACAGGACGATCACGATGAGCGAGCCGCCCATGAGCATCCAGGTGCGCGAATTGATCATAGGGCAGTACTCCTCAATCTCAGCGAATTGCCGATCACGCTGACCGACGACAGGGCCATGGCGGCAGCCGCGATGATGGGCGACAGGAGAAGGCCGAAGGCGGGATAGAGAACACCGGCTGCGACCGGCACGCCCAGGGCATTGTAGATGAAGGCGAAGAACAGGTTCTGGCGGATGTTCGACATCGTCGCGCGGCTGAGCTGGCGTGCGCGCACGATGCCCTGCAGGTCGCCTTTGAGAAGGGTCACCCCGGCGCTCTCGATCGCCACATCCGTCCCTGTCCCCATGGCGATACCGACATCGGCCGCGGCAAGCGCGGGCGCGTCGTTGACGCCGTCCCCGGCCATGGCGACGATCCGTCCCTCGCCTCGCAGGCGCGACACGATTTTGCTCTTGTCCTCCGGCAGAACTTCCGCCTCGACCTCGGCAATGCCGAGCCTTCGGGCGACGGCCTGCGCCGTCGTCCGGTTGTCGCCGGTGAGCATGACGACGCGGATTCCGGCCTCGACCAGAGCTTTTACGGCAGCAGGGGTCGTGGCCTTGATCGGATCGGCGATGGCGAAGAGACCGGCCACCCGCCCGTCCATGGCCATGAAGATGACCGTCGCCCCGTCATTGCGCAGTTCCTCGGCCCTGCCGGTCATGGAGGAAACGTCGATCTTCTCCTCCTCCATGATCCGGTGGCTGCCGAGAATGAGGGCGTGGCCGTCGACCCGGCCGGTGACACCCTTGCCGACCGGGCTGTCGAAATCCTCGGCAGTCCCGAGCGCAATATCGCGTTCCCGCGCGGCATTGACGACAGCAAGGGCAAGCGGGTGCTCGCTGGAATTCTCCAGTGTCGCCGCCAGCCGAAGCAGCTCGGTCTCGGAGAGTTCGCCGCCCGGATCGATGGCCGTGACCCTCGGCCGTCCCTCGGTAAGCGTTCCGGTCTTGTCGACGACGAGCGTATCGACCTTCTCGAACCGCTCGAGGGCCTCGGCGTTCTTGATCAGCACGCCGAGCCGCGCGCCGCGTCCCACGCCGACCATGATCGACATCGGTGTCGCCAGCCCCAGCGCACAGGGGCATGCGATGATCAGCACCGCGACGGCCGCCACCAGGCCGTGCGCGAAGCGCGGCTCCGGGCCGAACAGCATCCAGATCGCGAAGGATAGGACCGCAATGACGATGACAACAGGCACGAACCAACCCGACACCTCATCCGCCAGGCGCTGGATGGGGGCACGGGAGCGCTGCGCATCGGCAACCATCTGCACGATCCGCGAGAGCATCGTATCCCGGCCGACCTTGCCGGCTTCCATGACGAAAGCGCCGGTCTGGTTCATCGTGCCGCCGATGAGCTTCGACCCCGCATCCTTGGTCACCGGCATGGATTCGCCCGTGATCATCGACTCGTCGACCGAACTGCGGCCCTCGAGCAGCGTGCCGTCCACCGGGATTTTCTCTCCGGGACGTACGCGCAGGCGGTCTCCGACGATAACGAGATCGAGACCGATATCCTCGTCCGTGCCATCGGCATTCACCCGCCGCGCTACCTTGGGCGCCAAATCGAGCAGGGCGCGGATCGCTCCGCCCGTCTGCTCGCGGGCCCGCAGCTCCAGCACCTGCCCCAACAGCACCAGAACCGTGATGACGGCGGCCGCCTCGAAATAGACGGCGACGGAGCCCTCCCCTGAGCGGAAAGTGGCCGGGAAGACGTCCGGAAATACGGTCGCGACGACGCTGTAGATCCAGGCGACGCCGGTGCCCATCGCAATCAGGGTGAACATGTTGAGATGGCGCGTCACCAGCGACTGCCACCCCCTCTGGAAGAAGGGCCAGCCCGCCCAGAGGACGACCGGTGTCGCCAGCCCCATCTGCAGCCAGTTCGATGTCTGCGGACCGAGCAGCATGTGCAGGTTTGTCAGGTGCCCGCCCATTTCGAGGGCGAGCACCGGAAGCGAGAGCACGAGGCCGACCCAAAATCGGCGCTGCATGTCCCGATATTCTTCACTCGGGCCGGTCTCCGCCGTGGCGACGACCGGCTCCAGCGTCATGCCACAGATAGGGCAATTGCCGGGGCCGATCTGCCTGATTTGCGGATGCATGGGGCAGGTATAGATCGTGCCGTCAGGCACGCCCTGCTCCCGTAGCGTGACCGGCTGGCCGGGCGGCGAATGATGCGCGTCGTGTCCCCGGTGATCGTGGCCGGCATGGTTGTGGAGGTCATGTGTCATGCTCATCTCCAGCCTAGAGCGCGTTTTCGTAGGTCACGAACGACATCATCCCCGTCGCCATGTGATAGAGGTGATGGCAATGGAATGGCCAGCGGCCGGGGTTCGGGGCATCGAACTGAATGGCAACCTGCGCCATCGGCGGCACGAGAACCGTATCGCGAACCGCGCCGTCGATCCGCTTTCCATTGATCCCCACGACCCGGAAATGATGGCCGTGCAGATGCATCGGATGCGCCATCATCGACATGTTGCGCATCGCCAGTTCCACGCGGTTCCCGGTCACCACCTTCAGCGGCCCGTCCGCACTGCCGATTTCCCAGACGTAGGAGGCCATGTCTCCGCTCAATGTCAGGGCATAGGTCCGGTCCGGGGCGCGCGGAGAAAGCGGTTTGACGGCCTGCAGCTTCTCCTCCAGCGCCAGATCGAGAACCGGGCCATTGTCGGCGGCATCGGTACCGAGCTTTGAAATGCTGGCGCCGCTGGTGGCCAGGATGACGCCCGTCCGTTCCCTTGCCCCCTCGCGCAGCGCCAGGATGGGGAAGGCTCCGGAAGTGGGCGGCACCTGCAGGCGAATGTCCAGCCTCTGGCCCATCGAAACCGGGAACCGATGACCGGGTACGGGCACCACATCAATTCCATCGACTGCGATCAGTTCGCCGGCAAGGGTTCCGATGTCGATGGTGAAAGCCGTGGCAGTCGCGCCGTTGATGATCCGCAGGCGGACGCGTCCTCCCTTTTCGACGGCGATGACCTCGGGATCGTCGAGTGTGCGGTCATTGGCAAGGTAGGCGTCGTATTCGATGTCGTTCAGGTCCATGGCCATCATGCCAGGCATCGCCATATCGGGCATATTCATGCCCGGCATGCTCATGCCCGACATGGACTGCCCATGCATGCCCTGCATGCCCTCCATCCCCGCGCCCATGTGACCGGTCATTGCGCCATGCCCCATGCCTCCGCCGGAGCTGGAGCCGGCGGCCTTCAATCCGCTCAGCAGTTCCTCCGGCGTCTTGAACGAGAAGTCATGGAGCAGGATGACGACCTCCTGTTCGTCGCGCGCAAGGTCATCGGCCGTGCGTACGATCAGCGGGGCCGCCAGAAGGGATTGTTCCTGCAGCGTATGTGCGTGCATCCAGTGGGTTCCCCCCTGCCCGACCGGAAAGAGGTAGTGGCGGTTTTCACCCGCCGCCAGCAGTTTGGCCGGGTTGTCGGGCACCCCGTCCATGCCCCAGGGGGGCGTCAATCCGTGCCAATGGATCAGCGTGTCCTCTTTCGTCCGGTTCAGCAGGTTGACGTCGAAATCGCCTCCCGCGTTGAGGACCAGTCCCGGCTTGCCGTCCGCCGTACCGAGCCCGAATACGGTTGCGGCTTTCCCGTTCACCTCCAGGACGCGGCTGGAAACGGACAGATCGATGGTGCTGGTCGCTGCCCGTGCTTCGTTCGACCAAGGGTATTTCGTTGATGGTGCGATGGCCGCTGCGCCAATGGCCAGCGTCTTCAGGAATTGTCGGCGATACATGGTGATATCTTTCGATCCCGGTCGGATAGTCCGACCTGTTGACATGACGGCCCGAGGCTTCAGGCCGGGTTCATCAATGCAGGATGGATCGAGGCGGTTCGAAAACGGCGGGCGCGCCCTGGCCGGTCATTCCGGCAAGCACGCCGGGAAAATAGGAGGGAGCGACATAACCGCTCCAGGCCGAAGCGGCGGGAGACGGGAGGCTCGCGACACAGACGACACATACGCCGGTGCAGCAAAGCCTGTCTTTCAGCGCCTTTTCCTGATGGCCCCCATCGGCGGGTGCCTGTTGCAGCAGTGCATGAACGGTCGAGGCCGCGGCTTCGGCGGCGTGGCAGTCGGAAGGCATCGCCTGCGCCTGCGCGTTGAGGAGCAGGCCCGCAAAAGCTGCAGCCATTATCCACCTCAATATTGTCGCCCACCGATTTCGAACCGTCATCGCCTTCAGCTCAATGCCGCCGTTTATCGCACAGTAGCCGCTTGCCCTATGCGCGCTTTGATCTTCATCAATATAGACCCGAGCCGCCTGTCAGGATATGGAGCAGCCCCGTGCGATCGCGAGCATTTGTTTTTGCCCGAGCCTTTGTTTTTGCCGGGGCCCTTGTGTTTGCAATCGTGGTGTCTGTGCTTTTCTCCCTTCACGCCGCCGGGCAATCGATCACGGATGTGGTGGCGCAGCGTCAGCAGCATATGAAAGCCATGGCGGCAGCCGTAAAAACCATGGCGGGCATGTTCAAGTCGCCGGAAACCTATTCGCCGGCAGGCTTCAAGGACGCCGCCGAGACAATCAGGCGTCACTCCGCTACGAGCCTTCAGGCCGATTTTTCAGCGGTAACGGCCGCGCAGGGCTCCGAGGCCAGCGAGCTGATTGCAGCGGAACGGCAGCGGTTCGCGCAACTTTCGGACGACCTGGAAAGATACGCCATAGCCGTGGCTTCCGCAGCCTCCGACAGTCCCGGCCCGATGCCCGAGGACATGCGGATGCGCGAGGGCGAAACGGTAAGCGGCGGGCCGTTTGCAAAGCGCCCCCGCAACGCGGCGAATGAAGCGCCCATGTCGGCCGAGCACGCTTTCCATACGTTGCTCGGGACATGCACGTCCTGTCATGCCCGATACCGGCTCAAAGAGTGAGGAGCCCGCATCCCCTGCGGATTCGATACCCAATCTTTACCGGGACACGGCATCCTCCACCACACATGGAGGATCGGATGCGCGACGGCTACAGGATTTCTCAGATCGCCCTGCACTGGCTCATCGCCGGGCTGCTGCCCGTGCAATATCTGACGGGAGGCAGCATCGAGCGGATCCACCATGCTGTGCACATGGGCATGCAGCCGTCATCTTTCGATGTCTTTCAGCATCTGGTCCACAACTATACGGGCATGGCGATCGGTGGCCTCATGGGCCTACGGCTCCTGCTGAGGATCATGCGGCCGCCCTCACCGGCGATATCGCCGACGGGTGCGGATCGGGTGGCAAAGGCCCTTCACCTTGGTTTCTATGCTGTCATCATCGCCCAGGCCGCACTTGGCTTTATCGCCAGCTACCTGACTTTTTCCGTCGCACCGCTCCATGTCATCGGCTCGAATGTCATCCTGGCGATGGTCGTCCTCCACTTCGCCGCGGCTGCCTGGCACACGCTGATCAGGCGGGACGCAACGCTGGACCGGATGATCCTGCCGCGGAACGACCAGACCGCGACTTGAAGCGCGGGCAACTTGAAGCGCCGACGCCGATAAAAGCGCAATCGGACACGATAAGGATATTGACCTTCCAGTAGGGGGAAGCTCTAGACGCAGATCCGAACAGCCTCCTGGGGATTACGAATCATGGGAAGGTCTGTCGAGGATAGTGAAGCGGAGCGGCCTTGATGGCAGCTCCGGAGTTATGGACAAAATGTATCTGAACGCACTGGGCAGACTGCTCCTTTTCGTGCGGCTGGTGATCATCGTATCGCTGGCAGGATACACGCTGTCCAACGCGAATGCCGCCATGCACGGTTCGGCTTTCCCCGATCTGCAGCCGCCGGCAATATCAGCAGGCGGGCACGATCACCACGCCATGTCAGGCGAGGATCATGCCGCTTCGGGTGATCATGGCGTCGTCCAGAATGCCTCCATCCAGCAGGATCATGGCTCGTCCGCGAGCGATGACGAGCAACTTTCCAAGCAGCAATGCTGCAAGGATTTTTGCGGCGGCTTCGGCATCGTCTGCGAAGCTCACGAGGTCGGCGGACCGGTCGTGTCTTCGATCCGCCAGTTCGTCGACGATCAGAGCATCCTCGGCGAACTGCCGCCGCTTCATCGCCCGCCCAAGATCTGAATAGCGATTTCCCCGCGTCTGCGGGTCCGAAGGCATGCCGCGGTGAAACCGCGCCTGCCCGTGAGAGTCTATTATTCGGATTTTTAAGATGAGACCTTCCATATTGGTGGTGGGGCTGCCGCTTATTGCGGGCGGCTGCGCATCCACGCTTCCTGTCGATGTCATTGCACCCGTGGATGTCGAGCAGACCTATTCCGTTCGGCCGCTCCAGTATCGTTCGCCCATCTCGGGATTTGTTGCCCGACAGCCGATCGATCCCAAGCCCTGGCGACAACAGAACGAGGAGCAGTCTCCGAAAAAGGGAGACGCTTCATGACTGCAATCAGAAAGCTGCTCGCTCTCACAGCCCTGCCCCTCGTCCTCGGAGGCTGCGTGAGCAGTGCCGAGTATGCGGCGAAAGACGCCGGTTTCGCGGCAGTTTCCGCCAAGGTCGGCGGGGTTGCCTCCAAACAGACCGTCTGGGTTCAAAACCGCCAGGAAGCCGAAGTGGCCTCTGCCAAGGTGAAAGCGCTTCTTGCCGGCAGGAAGACGCTGGACGCGGAAACGGCAGTCCAGATCGCCCTCATCAACAACAAGGGCCTGCAGGCCGCCTACGCCGATCTTGGCGAGAGTGCTGCCGACGCATGGCAGTCGACCATGCTCTTGAACCCAACGGTCTCCGTCGGCTTCTCCGGCATCGGGACGCCGGAACTGGAAGCGTTCAAGACGATCGAGGGCGCGATCACCACCAACCTGCTCGCGCTGATGACCAGGAAACGCGATATCGAGATTGCCGATACGCGTTTCCGCCAGGCGCAGCTGAACGCTGCCGTCCGCACGCTGCAGCTCGCGGCCGACACGCGCCGCGCCTGGATCAACGCGGTCGCCGCATGGGAGAATGTGACCCAGCTCCAGCGTGCCCAGGCGGCCGCCGATGCAGCCTCCGAGCTTGCCCAGAAGCTTGGCGAGACCGGGGCGATGGCCAAGGGAGCGCAGGCTCGCGAACATGTCTTCGCAGCCGAACTCGCCGGTGAAACCGCCAAGGCCCGCCTGGCTGCTCGCCTGGCGAAGGAAGAGCTGACAAGGCAGATGGGCCTGTGGGGCCCGGATACCGAATTCCAGGTGCCGAACAGCCTGCCGCCCCTGCCGAAGGCGCTGATGAAGCGCGACACGATCGAGGCGGAAGCGCTCGGCAACCGCATCGATCTTCAGGTAGCCAGGCTCGAACTGGAAGCCACCGCGCGCTCCTATGGCCTCACCGAAGCGACCCGCTACGTCACCGATCTCCAAATCCTTGCCGGAGCCGAGTCCGAGAGGGAGGTCGGGGAAGACGGCGACAAGAAATGGGAGACGACGGCGACCGGGGAGCTGGAATTTTCAATCCCGATCTTCGACACCGGCAAGGCCCGCATGCGCAAGGCCGAGCTTGGCTACATGCGTGCGGCCAATCAGCTGGCGGAGAAGGCCGTCAACGTCCGCTCGGAAGCGCGATCGGCCTATGAGGCCTATCGGTCGAACTACGACATCGCCCGCCACTACCGCAACAGCGTCGTCCCGCTCCGCACCAAGGTCGAGGAAGAATCCCTCCTTTCCTACAACGGGATGATCACCAACACCTTCGAGCTGCTCACCGACACGCGGGACAAGATCAACTCCATCCTGCTCTCCGTCAATGCAAAGCGGGACTTCTGGCTCGCGGACGCCAACCTCGCGCCCGCCGTCTATGGCGGCGGCACGGCTGCGGCATCGGCCGGGACCGAGGTCGCCTCATCGTCCGAGAGCGGCGGCGGTCATTGAGAAAGGACTTTCACATGTTCAACAGAAGACAACTCTTCGGTGCCGGTGCAGCCCTGATGGCGGCCGGAGCCTGGACGAAGACCTCGGCAATGGGCCTGCCGGATGCCCCGGCCATGGCCTCGGCCGACATGCAGCCGCCGCTGCACCCGACCTCCGGGCCGGACTACCAGCCGGTCGTGACGCTGAACGGCTGGACGCTTCCGCATCGGATGAACAATGGCGTCAAGGAATTCCACCTCGTCGCCGAGCCGGTGGAGCGCGAGATGGCGGACGGCATGACCGCCTACCTCTGGGGCTATAACGGGCAATCACCGGGGCCGACGATCGAGGCTGTCGAAGGCGACCGCGTTCGCATCTTCGTCACCAACAAGCTGCCGGAACACACGACCATCCACTGGCACGGCATGATCCTGCCTTCAGGCATGGACGGTGTGGGCGGCCTGTCGCAGCCTCACATCCCCGTCGGCAAGACCTTCGTCTACGAGTTCGATCTCGTGAAGTCGGGCACCTTCATGTACCACCCGCATTCCGACGAGATGGTGCAGATGGCGATGGGCATGATGGGCTTCTTCGTCATCCATCCCAAAGACCCCAAGTTCATGCGCGTCGACCGCGACTTCGTCTTCCTGCTCAATGCCTATGACATCGACCCCGGCTCATACGTGCCGCGTATCATGGAAATGACTGACTTCAACATGTGGTGCTGGAACAGCCGGGTCTTTCCCGGCATCAGCCCGCTGGTGGTCTCGAAGAACGATCGTGTCCGGGTGCGGGTCGGCAACCTCACCATGACCAATCATCCGGTCCACATGCACGGCTACGATTTCGAAGTCACCTGCACGGATGGCGGCTGGGTGCGGCCGGAAGCCCGCTGGCCGGAGGTGAGCATCGACATTCCCGTCGGGGCGATGCGGGCCTACGAGTTCGACGCCAAATATCTCGGCGACTGGGCGATCCACTGCCACAAGTCGCACCACACGATGAACGCGATGGGCCACGACATCCCGACCTTCATCGGGGCGGACAAGTCGAAACTCGCCGACAAGATCCGCAAGCTTCAACCTGACTACATGCCGATGGGAACCAAAGGCATGGCCGATATGGGCGAAATGGAAATGCCCATTCCCGAGAACACTGTCCCCATGATGACCGGCTGGGGCCCGCACGGCCCCATCGAAATGGGCGGCATGTTCTCCGTCGTGAAAGTCCGCGAGGGTATCTCGGCGGACGATTACGCCGATCCGGGCTGGTACGAAAACCCGCCCGGCACCCAGGCTTGGGAGTGGACCGGCGAACTGCCGGACGCGACCAAGGCGAAGGACGCAAACACCACCATCACGCCGAAGCCGATGCAGCACGGCTGATGCAAATCCCCAGCAAACCAAAGGACCTGATATGAAAATCCACACTCTCGCACTGGCTCTTGCGGCCATCGCCGGCCCAGCGCTTGCTTCCGGCAATCACGCTGGCGGGCACGGCGAAAAAATGGCGGTCGGCGAGCCCGGCGACAAGTCGAAGGTCACCCAGACCATCCGCGTCAGCATGAAGGAAACCGAAGACGGCAAGATGCTCTTCCAGCCCGCCGTGATCAAGGTTCGCAAGGACCAGACGGTCAAGATCTCCATCAAGAATGCGGGGCAAAGCGACCACGAATTCGTGCTCGACCAGGAAGACAAGATCCTGGAGCACAAGAAGGTCATGGAGAAATTCCCCGAGATGGAACATGCCGATGCGAACTCGCTCCGCCTGACGGCCGGCCAGTCCGGCGAGATCGTCTGGAAGTTCACCACCGGCGGCGAATTCAAGTTCGCCTGCCTGATCCCCGGCCACTACGAGGCCGGCATGCACGGCGACGTCAGCGTCGCTGCCGAATGAGACATCCCAAGAGGAGACCGAAAATGAAGACTGCAATCAAGATCACCCTCGCCTTCATGCTGTCCGTCGGCGCCGCTGCAGGCGCAATCGCACAGGAATACACCAAAGGCGTCGTCGACAAGGTCGACGCCAAGGCGCAGAAGGTCACCATCAAGCACGAAGACCTGAAGAACCTCGACATGCCCGGCATGACGATGGTGTTCCGCGTCAAGGATGCGGCGATCCTCGAGAAGCTGAAGGCAGGCGAGAACATCGAGTTCGTCGCCGATCGCGTCGACGGCAAGCTGACCGTGACTGAGGTCAAGTAGGCCGATCAGGCCTGGGTCCGTCGCGGACCCGGGCCGTTGCCATTCCGTTTCTACGGTGCATGGCTCAAGGTGGATCTGTGGGAATTGGTTGGGGAGAGTGGTGACTAGGCTGGCGGTCGCAACCGAGCACGGGAACCGAAGTCGATGCGATCCTCTTGAGCAATGTTCGAGTGCCCCCTTACAAAAGACGGGTTACGATTCCTCCAAGAGGAGCAACCCCTCTTCGGTCCAGGAGCCGCCTTGTATCTCCGGTTTGACCAGACCATACGAGGCCAACACTTCAACTGCGAGCTCCCCGGCATACATGGCTTTATGATCCAGCCGTCCTCTACCGTCATCCAAGTACTGATCACACATGGAGGCGAGGGCCATCAGGATTTTTCTTTCTTCAGGGGTCATTGCTTCTACTGCTCCAAGGCACTTCGAATGCACGAATGATCACGGGGTGAAGGCGCGCTTACAGCCCCGCCGCCATTCGCTTAGACAACTGCAACCTGTACCTTCTTGCCGATGCGCTGAACCATCTCGATAAGCGTGTCTACGGTGAATTTGGAGACCTTCTTGTTCACCACGTCGGACACACGGGGACGAGAGACGTGCAGCCTTTCTGCCGCTTCCGACTGCTTTAGCTGGCTTGCAGCAATCCAATCGGCGATTTCTGTCATCAGGTTCTCTTTAATTTCGATCATGGCAGCGATCTGAGCATCGGATTCTGCCTGAAGAGATGCCGCCTCATCAGTATCAAAACCAAGGTCTTCAAAAATATTGACACCGGCCTGGGTGACGTGACCGATCTCGTCGTCCTTCGGTTTCATTTTGATTTCCTTTTCGTTTTATCGCTCATTTGCTTTTTCATTGCTTTATAGCGGCTCTTGCCAACTTCAATGTGGTGCTGCGAGGTCTTTTGAGTGGTCTTCGAAAAGCAGTGCAACACGAAGATCCCGTCATCAAACTTTGCGACGTAGAACACTCGATACTGGTTTCCTGCGTCCTTTATTCTTATCTCCGCAGTGCCTGGTCCAACCGTAGAGAAAGTTTTCCAGTCGTTAGGAGGCAAACCCGCCTTAATGCGGTTGAGGTCGTGACCTGCCTGCTTGCGGGCGTCCTTCGGAAACTTTTTGATGTCATCGAATGACGATCCCATCCATATGATGTCTTTGCTCACCAAAAGCTCCGTATAAGTACTTATACACTCAAATCCCTAAGTCAAGGTTCATCAGGCAGCGGTGTACAAACTGCTCGGGGTTTTCAAGGTGACTGGTTCCGAGGCACAGCCACCGGCCTCCACGTCAAACAAGCTTCCTCGCCTCTGTTTTCGTATGCTCGTGATACTTATTCTCACGCGCCTTTCCGAAAAGCTTCAGGCTCTCCAGATGCTCGCGCTGGGCGCGGTAGAAATCATTGAGGAACAGCATCTCCTGGCCGGGCTTCACGGCATCCTCATAGCGGATCCTTCTCGTAATCGTGCGCACGATCTTGATGATCTCTTGGGTGTTCGGCATCTTCGTCGTGTCGCGCAGCACGTCCTCCAGCGTCTGCAGCTCGTATTTGCCGTAGATATCGAGATGCTCGGGCAGGAATTCGAATGCCGGCTGCGACGAAGCCTTGGCAGGAGACGACAGCGCGAGATCCGAGAGCAGCACGGAGCGCGGATTGTCGACCACCAGTGTGCCGGCGATCATGTCGCCGATGCGTTGCCGGCGGCGGTTGGCGAGCGGAACGATCACCACCACCAGGAGCCAAACGGCCGTCAATCCACCTTCCAGCCCCGACTGTTCGCCGATCGTGCCCAGAAGGCCCATCGGAGCGAAGATCTCCACCTCTTTCATGAGGTTGCGCGCCGCCACCTGATGCGGCGTCAGGCGTCGGCCATCGACATTGATGACGCGGATGCCCGCTATCCGTTTTCCGAGCGTGCGCCCGTTCCAGATCAGTTCCGAGAGCACGTAATAGGGCGTCCGCAGCAGAAAGCCCATCAATGTGATCAGGACCGTCATGGCGCTGAAGGGCAAGGCCCCCGTGAAGATGACGGCAAGCGCGATAATGACGAAAAGGAGGGTCGTGAAGATGATATCGAGGATCTGCGCGCCCAAACGGGCTCCGATCGAGGCGATCGCGAAACTGATCGGTACGCCCTCCGGCGGAATGAACTGCATGACGCGCTTGCCGTCTGTCATCGTCTGGTCCGGCTGCTTCATCTGACGGCCTCATGTGAAGCCTTGCCTTCGCGCCCCGCAAGCGTGAGCCATGCCACCCAGAAGGCACCCATGCCCCAGCCGATGCCGATCCGCCAGACCGGCTCCTGGACGAGCTGGCGCAGGAAGCCTTCGATAAAGGCTGCCACGACCAGCATCAGGGCCGCAAGGATCGCGAGCTTGACGGCATCATGCCCCTGGTGGCGCAGAGCCTCCTTGCGGGTTCGCGCGCCCGGAAGAAGAACCGCAAGCCCCAGCCCTGCCCCGCCGGCGCAGGCAATAGAGATCGCCGCAAGCTCGGTGACGCCGTGGATGGAAAGCCAGGCGAAGGCATCGTAGCCCAGCCCTTTCTGCCGGAACATCGCGAAGAAGGCGCCGAGCATCAGGCCATTGTAGAAGGTCAGAATGAAGCTCGGCACCGATGCGAAGACGCCGAGCGCAAAGATCAGTACGGCGATCCCCGTATTGTGGGAAAAGAGATAGGCCGAAAAGGCCGCGAGCCCGTCGCTCTCATGCCGTTCATTGCCGTAGATCGTCGAGCGCAGGTAATCGGCCGACGCATCCGGCGTGCGCTGGTCGGCGAGCTCCGAGGGCACGAACGTATAGAACCAGCTCGGATCGCTGCTGCAGAGCCTGTATCCGGCAAGAGCGCCGAGAACAAGCGCCAGGAAGCCGATGAAGAGAGGCAGGGCCGAGCGGCGCACCGCCTGCGGAATGCCCTTCAGCAGCAGGCGGGAGATCAGCCCGCCGAGGCTTTCCTGCGGCGCATAGACGACGAGATAGGCCCGCGCGCAGAGGCTTTCCAGATAGGCGACAAGCGCCCGATCGAGCGAAATATCGCGCGCGACGCTGAGCGAATTCATCGCCTGCCGGTAACCGGCCGCGAGGTCGCGCACCTCGTTATAGCTGAGTGCAGCAGCCCCGCCCTCCTCCGCCCGGCTCACCAACTGGTCCAGCTTACGCCAGTGTGCCTCGCGCTCCAGCCGGAAGCGGGCCGAGCGCAGGAGGTCGTTCTGCACCCCGCCGGCGTGGGGCGTCGCGCCACTATCCATCCTGGGGTCGATGCGCAGATCCGTCATATCATCTCGCGGGATTTGATTTCGATGTAGCGGGCAATGAGATCCGATGTCAGCGCCTCGGGCGTGCTGTCGAGGCAGAGCACGCCGAGACGGGCGAGTTTCTCCATCACCGCCCGCCGCTCCTGCACGATCTGCCGCGCCGCTACCGAGCGGGCGATGGCATCGAGCGTCGTCTCTTCCGGCTCCACCAGCTTTGCCAGCATCGGATCGCGCAAGGCGACGTAAACGATGAAATGATGGCGCGCGAGCACCTGCATATTCTCGATCATCAGCTCCGCCGTGATGCTGTCGACGAAATCGGAGAATATCACGATCAGCGAGCGCCGCTTGAGACGGCCCGAAAGATGCGTAAGGCCCAGCGTATGGTTGGTCTCCTGCGTCTCATATTGCAGCTCGGCGCACACCGTCTGCAGCCGCGGAAAAGCTGCGCGCCCCGGCAGGGCCGGCAGGAAGAGACGCGGACGGCTGTCGAAACTGTAGAAACCGACGAGATCGCCCGCGAGCCCTCCCGCCCAGCACATGGCAAGCGCGGCATTGATGGCCCGGTCGAGCTTGGTGAAGCCGTCGAGCCGTTCGGCCATCAGCCGCCCGGAATCGACGCAGAGAATGATCTGGTGGTTTTTCTCCGCGCGCATCTCGCGCACCACGAGATTGCGCATGCGCGCCGATCGCTTCCAGTCGATGCTGCGCGGATCCATGCCGGCGGCAAATTCCCGGAGCTGATGGAATTCCGATCCTTCGCCGCGCAGCCGCAAATCCTTCTGACCGGCTTCCAGCGGCAGGATCTGCGTCTTGATCGCGCCTGACAGCACCGGCGAGATATCGGGAATGACGGCGATCTCGCGCGCCACCGGCAGGCGCACGATCCTGTCGATCAGCCTGAGGCGCGACGGCCATTTCAGCCAGAGCTCGCGGACTGAAAACTGCCCGCGCCGCGTCAGCTGCAGATCGAAGGAGGCCTTCACCGGCCCGGAATCGGCGCGCTCCATCCGACGCTCGCCGATGACGAGTTCCGGCGCGGCATCAAGCCGGATAACGATCCCCTCCGGCAGCTTGCCCTTCTGCCTGTTGATGACAACAGTGAAAGGAGCCGCGTGGCCGACAAAACCCTGCGGCGGCAGATCGACATCGACGGCCATGCGGCCCGACAGCGCCGTAAAGACGAGATCGCCCGCCGTAACGACCGCCAGCACCACCCACAGGAAGACGAGCGGCATGCTCATGTCGCGCCACCACACGCTGACGATGACCGTCAGCGCCGCCATGGCAAGAACAAGCGCGATCAGGTGTGAGGACGGCCGCATTTACCGGGGCGCATCCACGCGGTTCCTGAGGCTGCGCAGCACATCGTCAGGCGTGCGCCCGTCGATTTCCGCCGAAGGCGACAGCACGATGCGATGGCGCAAAGCCGGCGTGAGCAGCGCCTGCACATCGTCAGGCAGGCCGTAATCCCGACCCTCGAAGGCCGCCTTGACGCGCACGGCCGCGGCAAGCGCATCGGCAGCACGTGTGGAGGCACCATAGAGAATATCGGGATCGGAGCGCGTCGCGCGCACGAGATCGACGATATAGGTCAGGATCGACTTGTCGAGATGGATCGCATCGATGAGCGCCCGGCCAGCGGCAAGCGCCTCGCTGGTGACCAGCGGCCGGATGCCGGCTTTGCTGATATCGGCCTTCAGCGCCTGATCGGCATGGCGCGACAGGATCGAGATTTCCGTATCGCGGTCGGGAAAATCGACGACGAGCTTGAACAGGAAGCGGTCGAGCTGCGCCTCGGGAAGCGGATAGGTGCCCTGCTGCTCGATCGGGTTCTGGGTGGCGAGCACGAAGAAATCCGGCCCCAGCGCATAATCGACCCCGTCAAGCGTCACCATCCGCTCGTTCATCGCCTGCAGCAGCGCCGATTGCGTCTTTGGCGGCGCGCGGTTGATTTCGTCGGCGAGAAGAATGTCGGTGAAGACCGGACCCTTGGTCAGGTGGAACTGGTTGGTCTGGAAGTTGAAGAGATTGACGCCGAGCACATCGCCGGGCATCAGGTCCGGCGTGAACTGGATGCGCCGGTAATCGAGCGCCATGGCGGCCGAAACCGAACGGGCAAGCAGCGTCTTTGCCGTGCCGGGCGGCCCCTCGACGAGGCAGTGCCCGCCCGAGAATATCGAGATCAGGACGAGATCGATGATCGCATCCTGTCCCTGCACCGCCTTGCCGATCTCGCCCCTGACAGCGGCGATGAGATTGCGAAATTCACTTAGATCCAAGGTCGATGCTCCCCAGCGATTTCCTGAATGTCTCGAGATTGCGGTGCAGGTCCGCCCGCTTCATCAAATGTCCACGATCAATCAGCGCCTGAGCTGACGAATGCAACGCCTGCGCCGCCGCATGATCGTGGCGCGCCATGCGTTTGAACAACCGATCTATGCCCGCCTCGTTTCCGGCTCCGGGCCCGAAGAGCAACTGCGCCTTGTCGGCAAGCAGATGGAGCACGAACTGCGACACCATCCGCCCGTCATTGCCCGACAGGCGAAGCAGCCGGGCCGTGGCCTCGATCGCCGCGCTCTTCGACAATTCGATATGTCCCGACGCATCCTTCAAAGGCGGGCCGAAACGCCAGAACCCGCGCCAGAAGCAGATCGCCACGACAACGAACAGAGTTCCCCAGATGACGGAGAGCGGATAGGCGAAGAAGCGTTTGAGATCGGAGCTTGAACGCTCGTAGCTGCGCCCCTCGTCCACCGGTTTCGTGTCATCCAGTGGCGCTCCTGTCATATCGATATAGACCGGCCGCGTCTCGCCGGCGCCACGCAGATGCTCAAAGAGAGCCACGGCAAAGCTGGCATTGTCAGCGAGAGCCAGCCCGTGATTGGTCACGAGATCGGGATCCGACAGCAGATAGACGTGAGGATTGTCATCGCAATGAACGAGCAACGCGCCCGACGGCATGCCGACGAGCTCCTGGCAATCGTCCGACAGGCTTTCCCGATCGAAGGTCTGCGCCTGATACAGGGCGATCTTCATGGACTGGAACTGTTTCAGACCAATCTGCGCTTCTTCGAAACCCGGCGCGTTGCGCGAGAGGTGCTTGCTGGAAAGTTCGACCCTGTTGAGCTTGTCCTGTATGGCGGGGAGCGCCAGCAGGTCCGACTGGCCGGCAATCCCATCCCTCAACACGCTGCTGCGCCATTTCGGCATGACGATCAGCGTCGGCAGCTCGTGGTTGACCGCTTCGTAGGCCCAGTCTTCCGGAGACACTTCGGCCGTTTTCTCTTCCCCCTTGGGTGCGGCAGTCTCGTTCTCCGATATCGGCAGGGAAAGCATGCGCATGGAGATTTCGGCGCGCGACCTGACGAAATGCGGATCGGAGCGGATAACGGGAATGCCCTTGGCTTCCAGCCAGACCTGCAGACCCCTGCTGCCGAGCGGCGAACGGTCGAAATCGTTCTCTCGCGGCAGCCCGAAGAGTGCCAGCGCCGCGAGCCCGGCCAGAACCAGCAGGATGAGAACGGGCGCGGCATTACGCATGGCTGAACCTGCCTACCGACAGCAAAGCGCGCGCCGAGTTGAGAAGCGTATCGAAATGCCCTTCCTGCAATGGGCGGCCGCCATAATGCACGAGTTCCGCCTCGGCCAGCAGATGTTCCAGCCGCTCACGGTCGGGCATGGTTGCCGGCAGACGCGCAAAAACCGCCCGCTCCGTATCCGACCGGAAAAGCCGTGTTCCCGTCACATCGGCCGCGTGCAGCAGGCAGTGCCGGAGCAGGAGCACCAGCGCCTGCCGGCGATCCGCCATGGCGGCAATGCGCTGCAGGACATCATTGGGCCGCTCCTCGGTCCCGCCATCGGATGTGCGCCAGCTCTCCGGCGCTTCCCCTTGCCGCTTCTTCACGTCACGCGGCGCGGACGACAGCAGCACGCCGCCATTGCCGAAAAACATTGCAAGGCCGATGATGACGACAAGAGCGACGAGCACAAGCACGACCGCCACGGAACCGTCGACGGCTGGCTCCTGCGGCGTAAACGAGCGATTGTCGCGCGACAGGGCCGCATCCGGCGCACGCTTGGACTTTTGGGCACCATCGCGATAGGTGAGCTTGCAGCGCACGCCATTCAGCGCGCATTGCGCGGCATATTCTCTGCCGACCACGCTGACCGGCCGATCGCCCGTCCCGCCCTGACTGCTGCTGTCCTGCGCCAGCGCAGGATAAAACTGGGCTGAGGCGGCCAATGATAGCGCCACCAGCAGGCCAATGTGACGGAGGATGCGGCTCAGGTGAAAACCTCCGCCTTTGGTTCCGCAATCAGCGAATCCGGCCCGTATTTGTTCGGACCTTCCGTGCCCGGAAGCAAGCAGATCACGATCACAGCAGGGCCGGCGAGGATCGCGAAACCTGGAATGACACAGAGAAGAACCAGCGTGCCATATCGGGAGCTGGAAATACCGCAATCCTGGAAACGCCGCGCGTGAAGGGCCGTTTGCGGCGACAAGGTCGCCAAGACGAACAGGATCAGGATGGTCATCAAGACGTCTGCGATCTGCGAAAGTCCGTCAGCCCCACCCGTCGCTTCGCTGACCGTAACAAGCAGCGGGACATAGGCAGCCAGCAGCGCCCAGTAGAGAAGTTGGAGCCACCAATATTCCGAGCGGGAGGCGCGACCGGAGAAGGTCGCGTACTTCTTCGACAGAACCGTTCGGACAGATTCATGAAACCCCATTTGAAATGCCCCACTCCCAGAAGTCCACCTGCCCTAGGCGAAAACCTCGGCTCTGACCTCCGGACGCAGCGGATCCGGCCCGAACTTGTTCGGACCTTCCGTGCCCTTGAGCACAGTCGTAACGAGGATCGCGAGGCCCGCGACAACATTGAGGTAGGGAATCAAGTTTGCGATAAAAAGCGCGAGATACCACCAGCCGGAGATGTTGCGGTCATGGAAACGGCGAACCGTAAGGGATATCTGCGGCAGCAGCATTGCGAGCGCAAACAGTCCGGCGATGACCCCGATGGCAATGAGCAGTGACGAAGGTTCATCCTGACCACCGGAACCGGCGGCCAAAGCAGCCAAAATTCCAAGTCCGATCAGCACCAGCCAATAGAACAGCTGAAACCACCAGCACTCCGAGCGGGAGGCCCGACCGGAGAAGGTTGCATATTTTTGCGTCAGAACCGTCCGAACAGCTTCGGTAAACCCCATAAAAATGCCCCCATTTCTGCTTGCAGCAAGCGCGGTGACCTCTCACCATCGCCTTGGAATGACAGTTGTTTCGAATGAGAAACGGCTACGATTCAAACGTAGAAATTGCAATAAATCAGTCGTATCCGTCACTATTCAAAATGAAAACGCTTTGCGTTCAATTTCTTCACTGGAATTAGGTGTTCGTTTCCATCGGAAGCGGGCGGCTGCAGCAACTGCCCCGTCCCGCCCCTGCACAAGATAAAACAGAGTCAAGGCGGCAAGAGCGCAACCGGCAAACCCGACATTCCCGATGACGATGCCTTAGGCAAAAACCTCGGCTCTCACTTCCGGACGCAGCGGATCCGGACCGAACTTGTTCGGGCCGACGGTACCTGGGAGCACGCCGATCACCAGAATGGCGATGCTCGCGATAAACCCGACATAGGGAACCATACCCAGGATAATCAGCGCGAGATACCACCAGCCGGACATGTTGCGATCATGGAAGCGGCGGATCTGAACGGCGAGCGCCGGAATAAAAGTTGCAAGCAGAAACAACCCGCCGATGACACCGACAGCAATGACTGTCGACGAAACCCCACCCTCGACCCCACCGGAAGCAGTGGCGACCCCGAGGGCCACGACTATAAACGCGATCACCACCAAAAAATGAAATAAATAATACCACCAATATTCCGAGCGGGATGCCCGACCGGAGAAGGTTGCATATTTCTCTCTCAGAACGCTTCGAATAGCGTCACTAAACCCCATTGAAATGCCCCCATTTCAGCTTGCCACGAGCGCGGTGACGACTCACCATCGCCTTGGAACGACAGTCGTTTCGAATGAGGAAGTGCTACAATTCAAACGCAGAAATTGCAATAAGTCAGGTGCGTCGGGCACACGATTTGAAAAAGTAACGATTGTACGTTGAGTTTTTTCATCATAGCGCCTGTCAAAGCCGCCTCAGGTTCGGTCCATAACCGCCCATCATTCCGGCGGGCAACGGCGCCTCGGCATGCTCAGTGGAGAGAAGCCGTCTCTTTACCATCCATACTGAATCTGATTTGCCCGCCCCAAGAATCCCGTGCTGCCTAGCCCGTGAGGCAGCACACAGATCATGATTACTCACCGATAATTCGTTGCGAAGGCGTCGATATCTGCAACGCTTTGCAGCCGGATAACTGGCTTCCCCTGCACCTCGGCTTCTATGCATAAGGTGCGGATTTTCGGCATCCAGGATTGCTCAACTTCCCATATAGCTTGAAACAAGGCCTCGGTGAGAGGCATTCCTGCAAGGCCGCCAGGGCGATGTTCGAGTTCGCCTCTGGCCCAAGCAATTTGGCGTTCGGCAGCCAGCCAAAAATGCATCCACAATGGCATATCGACCAGGACAATATCCGTCGCGCGTTCCAGCCGCTCGGGAATTAGGTCCAGGCGGCCGAGACCGTCGATGACCCAATTGTCTTGCGCTATTGCTTTGGCGTGCTCCCACTCAAAAGCCTCGCGGGACGTTTCAATCCAGCCTTCCTGCCAAAGCAGGCTGTCAATTTCTGTGTGCTGAACGCCCAGTTTTGCAGCTATCAGACGCGCCAGCGTGGATTTCCCGCCCCCAGCATTTCCGATAATTGCAATTCGCATCATGGCTATGTCCTTGAGAAAATGATGACGGGCAGATATCGATCAGCTGTGTCTGGCCAAGGAGTGCATGGCATGCGCTCAGTGGTCGCCTTTTGGCGACATCTGGCATCTTGTGCCAGACAATGCGCCCATCTACTCCGGCAACCCCGCCAGTCGCAGGCCTTCGATGTATTTGGCCATGAGGGCCTTGTCGAGATAGGGAGCGCGGGCGCTGTAGCGCTCTATCGAGAAGCCGGGATTGATCTTCAGGAGTTCGCTCGCGGCCTGGCGTGCCTCCTCCAGCCGTCCCAATTGAGCATAGGTTGCCGCAAGCAGGCGGTAGGCAGGACCAGGCTCGGCCATTTTCTCCAGAAGAGACAGCGCCTCCGGGTACTTTCCCGAAAGAAACTTCGCTGCGGCGATATCCCAGAGATACCAGTCGGGGCGGCTGGGGTTGAGCCTGACGGCGAGTTCTCCCATCCTGATGGCATCGTCAAGACGTCCGAGATAACCGAGCGCATCGCAATATTCCGCAAGCAGGTCGCAGTTGTTGGGAGCCAGTTCCCTAGCACGCTCGTAGCAGGCGACGGCCCGCTCGGCCTCCCCGCGCCAGAGATGGACGACGCCAAGCGCCCAGTGCGTATCGGAGTCGATGGGATTGAGCTTCAGGGCCTTGCCCAGCAGGGCCGATGCGGTTGCAAGGGCGGCGTCGATGTCGACGATTTCGTTCCATTTGAGTTTTCTGAGCTCGATCCACGCCAGGCCGATGTAAGGCCGCGCATATTCCGGATCGTCTTCGATCGCGGCAAGATACATTTCTCTCGCGAGCCGGACGTCATCCGGGTTGGAACCCTGATGATGATGCCGGCCCCGCAGGTACAGGTCATATGCCCTCAGCGACGTCACGGGCTTGCTCAGGACGCGCTGCCGCTCCGCCTCTTCGATCTTGACGCTGAGTGCTGCCGGAATGGAGCGGGACAGCTCGTCCTGGATGTGAAAGATGTCGACGAGGTCGAAGTCGTATTTTTCCGCCCAGATCTGCTCGCCTGAAACATTGATCAGCTTGGCATTGACCCGGACGCGATCGCCAAGCCGCCGGACACTTCCTTCAAGGATGTAGGCCGGGATCGGCTCGGCCTGCTGCGGCTGCGGGGGCGGTCGCTGAACGACGACGGTCAGCCTGGAGAACCGCGCCAGGGCCGCCACGACATCCTCTGTTATCCCGGCCCCGAAATAATCCTGATCCGGATCGCCGCTTAGATTGGAGAATTTCGAAACGAAGAGCAGCGTTCTGTTCGCTGAAAACTCCCGCCCGCGATGTGTTCCGATCGGCTGCGTTGCAGGTTCAACCGTCAGAGCAGGGCCGGGTTTCTCCGCCTTTCCGCCGTCGTCGAGATTGACGTCGAAGATGCGGATTGGCCGCTCGATGTTCTTCAGCGCATGCTCGCCCCGATCCTCGAAGCCGATATCCAGGCGCTTGCCCAAGGTATCACGCACCGACGCCGATATCGCTATGCCTCCCGGCCTTGCGATACTTTCGATGCGTGCCGCCACGTTGACGCCATCGCCATAGACATCGTCGTCATCGAAGATGAGGTCGCCGATATTGATTCCGATCCGGAATTCTATCCTTCGCTCGCCGGAGACATGCGCATTGCGCCTGCGCATCTCCAGCTGTATTTCGACCGCGCATAAAACCGCCTCCTCGGCAGTCTGAAACTCGGTCAGCATTCCATCGCCAATAAGCTTGATCGTATGGCCCTGATAGGATGCGATTTTCACATCCCAGAGTTCGTGCCGGTGCAATTTCAGGGCGGAAAGCGTGCCCTTCTCGTCGACCCCCATCAGTCGACTGTAGCCGACCACGTCAGCGGCCATGATGACAGAAAGCCGTTGCTTCATCGTCGCCCCATCCATCAGGTCAGCCAATCGACGCCAAGATTAGCATAGACGCAACCTCGAAACACTTCCCGGCGCGCGTTCAGGAGGTCGACTTCGCCCGGATGGCTTCAGCCGCCGAGGGCGACCGCGATTGCGACCAGAAACAATCCGAGGCAGGTCATCGTGATCCCTGCGTAAAACGGCCGGCCACCCGAAAAACCGGCCCATGCATAACCCGTCACGAACAGCAGGACGACCAGAAACAGGTTGCTTGCCCTCAGCGCCCAGTTGGCATTGTCGATCAGAAAGAACGGGATGACGGCGGGAAGTGCGGTGGCCGAGACCAGCAGAAAGATAGCGGCCGCAGCGCGCAGATCGGCTCTCGTCAGGGACAGTTTTGCCGGCTCGGCACGGCGCGTGAGCGCAAGCAGCGAGCGATAGAGCGCCTCCGCATCGGCCGGTTTTGCCGAGAGCGGCGAGCCTTCGACCGGAAACTCTTTTGCGAGCACGGCGAGTGCGGCGGCTTCGTCCTTGGCCGCCCTGATCTGCCGGAACAGCCGAAGACGCCGGCTCCTGTAAAATGTCGTCCCCAGGATGAACAGGACGGCGTCGATGATGCCCCAGGCGACGTTGCATCCGATTGTCGCAACGACGAGGTCGCGGACATCCAATCCCTCCTCGTCAAGCACGAGCCTCGAACCGACCGTCCATGTCAGCGCCATGATCAGCCCGAAAAGCACTTCGCCGAGCGCATCGCCGGGATCGAGGTCTGCGAAGATGGAAGAGAGCCCCCTCAATGTCATCAAATGGTTCCAATCCGCTCCGGCACGGGCCAAATCGCAACCGGAGAACTATGCTGGAAGCGGCGGATCTCTTCATTGAGTTGGATCAAGGCCCGGACAACATGGCCCGTCGTGAGCGCAAACAGCGAGCGATAGAGCGCCTCCGCGTCGGCGGGTTTTGCCGAGAGCGGTGACCTTTCGACCGGAAACTCATTTGCGAGGACGGCGAGCACGGCGGCCTCGTCCCTGGCCGCCCTGATGTGGCGAAACAGCCGAAGACGCCTGCTCCTGTAAAACGTCGTCCCCGGATCGGTGGCACAGTAGTCAGCGGCAAATCCCTGCTGACTGGCAGGAATCGGGATCGATACCGAAGGTGCTAGGCAGAAAGCTCTCCAAACAGATTTCGTCAGAGGAATAAGCTATGCCTACGTGCGCGACCCATCGTTGATGCTGTTCCCTCGTCGGATAATAGTCTTCCGTCGGGTAGTAAAATCTCGACATACATTGCGATGGCGGCATTCCTGCCGGCAAGGCTCCGGCCTGGATTAACGTCTGCATTGTTTTTTGTGAATCAGGTATATTCGTCTGAATGAAATGAGTAACGATCGGCTTGAGATCGGGATACTTTTCTATGCAATCACTGAGCGCCTTGTTATCGGCACTTTGATTGATGAAGACGATGTAACCAACGTTATCGGCGGCTCGCTTCTGTGCGTTCAGCTCGTTCCCATCCAGGATCGTGTAGCCTTTTAGCACGGTGGCTTTTTCAATCAGCGATCTGTACTGCCTGATCTGTTCGTTCACATGCTCAGAACAAACAACCAGAGTCTTTGGTGTAGTCTCGTCTTTCAGGTCGGGCATACTCCACTCGATCTCCCAGGGCGCGGTCCGGTTAGGGGGAGATTCGATTGGGGCAATTTCCTGCATCGCCCCAACGGCGCGCGAATGGGACATGAGAACGACGATAACAAAGACGATGACTCTTGAGAAAATACACACCTGCAAACCTGGCTCCGGCTGCCGTCTAGACTGCGAACAACGTTACCAGCAGTATACCGATAGATTTCGCCATGCTGCCTCCTGAAAAAACATCATACGCACAAAGTCACTGCAACAGCAGGGAAAATCCCCATCATCATCATATGATGAGTAACGCATTTGAGCTCCTGGCCCGTCAACGGAAACCGCTCAAACTCGCATGACATCAAAGCGCAGATAGCCCCTCACGACAGCGCGAAAATCCTCACTTCCCTGCCGATCCCCTGAAGTTCCTCCATGCGGGAAGCCGAGGTGATGCCGCTGTGGCGCAACATCTCCGAAACCTGCTCATTGCCGACAACCGCCTCCGTCGTCAGGATCACCTGCGGTTCGGCAAGGCCCTGCACGCGCGAGGCGATGTTGACGGTCTGGCCGAAATAATCCTGCCGGTCGTTCATGCTGACGGCAAGGCAGGGCCCCTCGTGGATGCCGATCTTCAGGAGAAGATCCTCGCTGCCGCGCTCGGCATTCAGCCGCAGCATCGCTTCGCGCATCCTGAGTGCTGCCGCCACCGCACGATCCGGGCTCGGGAAGGTCGCCATCACGGCGTCGCCGATGGTCTTGACGACCGCGCCGGCCTCGGTGGCGACGATCTCGTGCAGAACCCGGAAATGCGTGCGCACCAGATCGAAAGCGGCGAGATCGCCGACGCGCTCGTAAAGTGCCGTCGAGCCGCGCAAGTCGGTGAAGAGGAAGGTCAGGCTGGTGATCTTGAGGCGCTGGTCCACATCGAGCGTATCGGTGCGGTAGATGTCGCGAAAACTCTGATTGGTCAGCAGACGCTTGGCCGTCAGGAACGGCCGCCTGTGGCCGAGAATGTCGTGCATCTCATCTGACGCGATGCAGACGTTCGGCAGCACGCGGCGATCGGTGTGATTTTCCAGAGTCAGGCGCAGCAGGCCGGGGCGCAGTGTCAGCGTTTCGTTCTGCGCATGACCGTGGCTGAGGACCATCGACAGGTTCTGGCGTTCGCCGGTCGGCTCGCCCTGCACGTCGAGGAACTGCGCCGAATGCGTCACCGCATCGAAGATGATGATGAATTCCGCCGGCAACTGCAGCGAGACGAAAGCCTTCTCGCTGGGATCGAGTTCGATCATTTCCAGGAGGATGCGCGCAAACCTTTCCTCGAGATCGTCAGGCAGGTCGACGCCGGAGGAGAAGAAGATCTGCCGGTAATATTCCAAGGGCGGCAACCGGTCTGGATCGTGGGCAGCAATCCTGCGCACGCGCGGACTGACAGTGAAGGTAACCTCGACCATCTCGTCGAGCGTCGGCTCGTAGCCGGCCGCACAGAGCGCGCAATGATAGGCCTCCCGGTCGACGGCTTTCAATGTGGCACCCGTATCGAGCACGCCGCCGCATCCCGGGCAGAGCACATTCCAGGTCATCTCGAAGGCGCCGATGCGGGCTGCATGCAGAAACGCCGCGATCACCTTCTCTTCATCGAGATAATGGGCTTTGGCGAAGGCCAGCGCATTGATGCGGTTGAGATCGCGACCGGCGCCATGCCTGACGACATTCTCGATGCTCTCGACGGTCTTCGGGTCGGCCGCCTGTCGCAAAGCGGTAAAAAGCACGTCCACTTCGCTCATCAGACAGGTCTCCGTGCACGCAACGCCACGCCGGACGGCGCCGGGTGGCGCCGAAGGCGATTATAACACGGAAGTTTACCGATAGATATCGAGACGACCTGATGCGGCGCCCGAACTCGAAGGCGATAGCGAGGGCGACCGCGATGGCGACCAGAAAAAGACCGAACGATGAAGGCTCGTCACCGATCGGCGCCATTATGGCTAGGCGGCCCGCAAGTCGTGGTTCGCCCCGCATCTTCAGTGCGTGTCCTACAGTAATATACGTAACTGCTGAGCCGGTTCGTGCATAATTGCGGGGTCAATCCCGATCGGCTGGACAGGATCGAAGGTGGGGCGAAATCCTGAAACGCGGCTCTCGACGGATGATCCCACCGCAGGCGGGAGCGGGAATGCAGGCATTTCCGGCGGCGGCCGGGCACCGAGGGAAATGAGGGAACCAAAATGGGCTGGAACCGGCTGTATAGCCTGAAGAGCTACATCAAGTCTTCGCTGTGGCTGGTGCCCTTCATAGCCCTGCTCCTCTACATCCTGGCAATCCGCATGGTCTATCTGCTGGAACCCTGGCTTGCCTCGATAGAACTATGGCCATGGGGCGTGGAAGGCACCCAGAGACTGCTGGAGACGATCGTCACGATGACGCTGACATTCGTCGTCTTCACGTTCGGGTCGCTGCTGGTGGCGATCCAGATCGCGGGCGGCCAGCTGACGCCCAGGATCATCGCGACGACGTTGCTGAACGACAACGCCATCCGCTTTACCGTCGGGCTCTTCACATTCACCCTGCTCTTCGCGACAGGCGCGCTGGTGCGGCTGGATGCCGCCGTCCCTCAGGCCATCGTCGAGATCACCGGCCTTCTCGGTTTTCTGTCCATCGCCACCTTCCTTTACCTGATCGATTATGCCGCCCGTCTGCTGCGACCGGTGAGCATTATCCTGCGCGTGAGCGAGGAAGGCCATGCGGTGATCGAGGATGTCTATCCAGCGATGGCGAAGGCCGAGGCGGACACCGCCCTCACGCACCTGCTCCCCGGCACCGAACCGGACAAAGTCATCCTTTACCGGGGGCGGCCCGGCATCATCGTTGCCATCAACAAGAGTGCCCTGCTGATGCAGGCCGAAAAAACACGCTCCGTCGTCGAACTGGTCCCGCGGATCGGCGATTTCGTCGCCTCCGGCGAGCCCCTCTTCCGGCTTTACGGCATCCTGACGCCGGAAGAAGACGTGCTGGAATCGTTGATTGCCTTCGGGCCCGAACGGACCCTCGAACAGGACGCGACATTCGCCTTCAGGATCATCGTCGACATCGCGATCAAGGCGCTCTCGCAGGCGATCAACGATCCGACGACGGCTGTGCTCGCGATCGATCAGTTGCAGCGCCTGCTCTGTTTCGTGGGAAGGCGTGACCTTGGCGGTGCGAAGATTTTCGACCGGGCCGGAGAGTTGCGGGTCATTTGCAGGGCGCCTGACTGGGAGGATTTCGTGAAGCTGACCTTCAGCGAAATCAGGCTTTACGGCGCTGGGAACTTTCAGATCGCCCGCCGGCTGCGTGCCGTGCTCGAATATGGCTTGCAGGTGCTGCCCGATTTCCGGCGGCATGCCCTTGAAACGGAAATGGCGCTCCTGGATCGGCGGCTCGCCGAAGTCTACGACTTTCCGGAGGATCTGGAACTCGCCAGGATAGCGGATACGCAAGGCTTGGGCGGCTCGAAATCTCTGTCCTCTCGAGCGCAGTCCGCAACCGGCTCCGTAACGCCTTTTCGCCAATAGCGGCCGAGGACCCCAGGTAAAGAGAAGTGCGCATCGGTTCTGCTGTAATGAGATGCGTAAAAGGACGTAAAGCGCGGCAGGTGAATCTGAAATGATCGCGACACCGTTTAAAAGGCGGCTCTAAAGCATGTCGCGCAAAACTGTGCAGCGGTTTTGCGATAACGACATGCGTAAAACAAAGAGCTAAAGCATGGCGAGCGAATCTGAAGGAGCGCGACACGTTTTAGACGTTTGGCTGAGATCGTTGGACCGAAGCGCGCCGGATCAGCAGGGGGACATCAAAATTGCAGCAGCCGAAATCACTGAAGGTCGTAGCCACCCTGGCGGTCGTCGCATCCCTGTGGTGCGCGCCGCCTCTGCAGGCACAGGAACCAGCGGGCGGCCTGACGTGGTCCAAGGATCCGGCCAGCCATTGCGAATTCGTGTCTCCTGTTTCCCTTACGTCAGGTCCGACATACTGGACCGGCGCATGTCCGGCAAATAAGGCTTCCGGACCGGGAATGCTGCGTCGCCGCGATGGCGATCGCGCCGGCCCTGCCTTCTACGGGGAAATGCAGGCCGGAGTGCCTGTCATCGGGGTGATCGACAATGAAGGCTATCGCGTCGGCCGCTTCAAGGACGGCGATATCGGCGGCAATGCGGAACTGGAACCTCAGGTCAGGCTCGACGCGTTCCGCGCAGCAGCGAAGGCCGCCCGGGAGGTCAGCGGGCTATACGCCAGACAGGGGAATACAGCCTCATCCCGCCACTACGAAACCATCGCGCAGCAGCTGGATGAGCAGATCGAATGACGGCCGGATACGGCGGTTCTGCGGATTGATATCCGCTTCGTCACATATCTTCCGTAAACGTCTCCACCGTGATCTCGAACACGGTGATCCGGTGCCACTCGCTGCGGCTGGAAAACATGGTTTCCTCCGAGACCATGGAGATCAAAAAGTCGCGGCCCATTGAATCACGGAACTGGCTGGCGGGTGAATCCCATAGGCAACAGGAGCGCTTGAGGCGGTTCAAACCCACGGTCTTGATGAGATAGGCTTCGGTGGCAGCCGCGTACCGGCCGGGTACGTGATATGTCGCCTCAAGCGGCTTGCCCTGCCGATCCGGGGCGTAGCTGCACCCGGCAAATTCTGCATGATCGGGCTTCTTCTGCATCTGCGCCAGAAAATCGCCACAACCCTGCGCCGTCAACAGGATGGGAGCGGACGCTGCCATCAGCGGCGGCGCGACGGCGCTACAGAACGACCATATGGCAAAAAGACAAGCGGCGAACTTCATATCCAACCTCGACTGCGCCGCCTGGACGCTCTTATGCGCGGCATGGATGCTTTATAGTGGATAATCAATTTCAGGACAGATGCCACTGTCAGGGTGCGTACCGGCTGAACACGAAGTCGCGATCCTTGACGATCGAGTGGCAGGAAAAGCATGCTTCGGGCATTGCCGTGGTCGAGGGTTTACCGTCGTCAAATTCGACATATCCCCAGCCGCCGGTCGAAGCATATTTCTTTGCGTCCTTGATCATGAACTGCACGCCGTTCTTCGGCGACCCGGCGACGAATGACTGGGGCGCGCCAAAGGCTTCCTTGCTTTCTTCCAACGGATGATAATCCCACGCCAGGCGTGCAATGATCGTGCCGTCAGGATAGGTAGTTGCCCCTTCCCGGAAGGCTTTGATCGCAATATCGTTGCCCAGGATGGCTCTGAGATCGTTGAGCTTGCCCTCTTCGTGCGCGACCGCGATGAGCGGCCAGTCGCGGTAGCCGCCAGGCATTTCAGTCAGGACCGGGGTGCGCCCGTTATCGGTCTCTCCGGACGCACTGGCATTGTAGCCGATCAGGCCGGTAACCAAACCAACCGTCAACGACACCGCGATAATCTTCTTCATCGAAATACTCTCCATCATCGGGTCCATGCGGCGATCCTGGCAGATATTCCGAAGGGCGAAATCATACTTTGATATGGTGGAGACGGTTCCGCGACAGGCCGCCTGCAGGCCCTGCCCCACCTTGTGTTGTTCTCGATACGTGTGACGCACCAGACGGCCTTTGCCATCAGGAGATCGAAGTCGACCGGCTTCGTAAAATAGGCTCCCGAGCCTGCCCGGAGGCCCGACAGCATGTCTGAAAGACCGAGACACGGTTTAAAGGTTGGCTCTATGTCTCCGGATCGGAAGCTTTATCGAAAAGCGCCGCCAAATCGTCAGCAAGGCGAACGGGTAAATCCATCCGCTCATGGAGAATACTCATGATACCCAGATCGCCATTGTCCAGTTTCCGGAAAAACACGTAGTGTCGTTCATAGCGGCTGAAATAAGCTTCGCGTTTAACGTCAGCGGGCACAGCCAGTTTCTGAGGAAGACGCCGCCATAGCTTGGGCTCGTCGCAGAGATGTTTCAAATGGTCGTGCAGACCCGTAATGTAGGTAGCGGCCTGTTCCTCGCCCCATTTTTCCACGGTGTCGCGCCAAATCTTGTCCTGAGCAGCATCCGCTCGGGGATAGAACCGGTAAGTCGCCATAATCAGCGGCGCTTGTTGCGACGAATGACATCCTCAGCCGACACGGCGACAAATTCGCTATCATCCGCGCGCATGGCTGGGCCAAGCTCTTTCTGCAGGCTTTCCCAAGCATCCTCGCGGCTTTGCAGGTCGCGCCGGATCAGAGCGCGGATATACTCGCTCGCGTTTTCATAAAGTCCGTCCTCCCCGATCTGCTGCTGAATGTGGTCTTGGAGTTGCCCACTGACCTTCACGTGAATGCTGCCTGATGCCATAGGCATACCCTTTCGTTCTTCTTGTATGGTGGGTAGCGTAGCACATATTGTCAATATTTATCACAGCGGTCAGTGGATCTTGTGCGGCGACGCCTGAGCGAAAGAGCGTCGTTGCGCGAAGTTCCAATTCCAGCGGCTTTCGCAATTGGGAGAAAATGGACAGGCCATTTCCCAGGACGACCGGATGTACGAACACAGAAAAGGCCGGGTCTAAAAGCAGTTTCCAGACCCGGCCTCCCCCTGGATTCTGACGCTTATTGCTGGATATCGGGCTCGACCAGACGGGCGAGATTGCGCAGCGATTCCTGCCAGCCGAGGTAGCAGGCCTCCGCCGGGATGAGATCCGGGATACCAGCCTGCACCACATGGAGTTCGGTGCCGACCGAGACCTTCGTCAGCGTCACGGTCACGTCCATTTCGCCGGGCAGGTTGGCGTCGTCGAACTTGTCGGTGTAGCGAAGCTTCTGGCCGGGAACGAGTTCCAGATATTCGCCGCCGAAGGAATGGCTGTGGCCGGTCGTGAAGTTGCGGAAAGACATTCTGTGCGTTCCGCCGACAATAGGCTCCAGATGATGGACCGTGCAGGTAAAGCCGTTGGGTGGAAGCCATTTGGCGACGGCGTCTGCCTCCAGGAAGGCGCGATAGACCTTGTCCGGGGTGGTCGCCAGGACGCGGTGAAGTTTGATTGTGCTCGGCATGGTGATCCTCCTTTGGATTGAACTTTGGCAATGCCTCTAGGACGGGCCGGATCTTCCCGATCCGACACTGCGATCAGAAATTTCCGGTCCGGGCCTGGTGTCGGTCATTCCCTGCTCCCCGCAGCGGACCGACAGTAAAGGTGAATTATTTTGTAAATCGATTTTCTGTTTCAACACCGCCTGGCGCCCGACCTTCCGCCGCCCCTGCCAGAACATTGAAGATCTGGAAGGCAGCGCCGGTTGCCTGTCGGTCCGGCTTGCGGCTAATCTTGCCTGATGGCGCGAAAAAGAAACCAAGACGTCACCTCCTGGTATGAGGCGCCGGTGCCTGATATCTGCCCGCTCTGCGGCAGGATCGTTCCGGCCGAGCAGCGGGACGAGCACCATCTCGTGCCCAAGAGCCGCGGCGGACGGGAGACGCAGGTCCTGCACCGCATCTGCCATCGCCAGATCCATGCGCAGTTTTCCGAAGCGGAGCTGGAACAGTCCTACCCGACCGTCAAGGCTCTGCTTGCCCACCCCGCCATCCAGACCTTCGTCGCCTGGGTGCGAAAGAAGCCGCCGGGGTTTTATGATGGCACGCGGCGAAGCAAGCGCCGGCGGGAGTGAACCACACAAGCTGCCTGCCCGGCGCTACCTGCCCTTGACTGCCCGCGCCCCCCTGCCCGCGCCCGCCCGCTTGCCCGCGACATCGAGCAGCCGCCGGAAGGTCGGGCATTCCATGTGGGAGGGCGCGGAACATTCGGCGACATGGCGCAGCGTGTCGCTGAGCGCCGTCAGCTCCCGGATCTGGCGGTCGATCTCATCGGCCTTCTGATGCAGCACGGCGCGCGGCAGTTCCGGAGCACCGGTCTTGCCGAACATGCCCGATATTTCCTCCAGCGAGAAACCGGCCGTCTTGCCCATGGCGATCAGCTTGAGCTGCAGCAGCACCTCGGGCGGAAACTGGCGGCGCAGCCCATGGCGGAAGACCGAGGTGATGAGCCCGATCTCCTCGTAATAGCGCAGCGCCGAGGGCTTGATTCCGCTTCGTGCGGAGACCTCTCCGATATCCAGAAATTTCATGCTTGACCTCAAGTCGGCTTGAATTCGTAGCCTGCGCTTGAATGACATTTCAAGCAAGAGGACATCGATATGGAACAGGCAGAAATGACCGGATCGGAGCGAATGGAAAGACGGGGCGTGACGCTGACGCTCTCCCTTTCGATGCTGCTCGCCTCGCTCGGCACCAGCATCGCCAACATCGCCCTCCCCAAGCTCGCAGAGGATTTTTCAGCGCCCTTCGCCCAGGTGCAGGGCGTCGTCGTCGCCTATCTCGCAGCCTTGACGATCTCGGTCGTCATCGTCGGCCGGCTCGGCGATCTCTACGGGCTGAAACGCATGCAGCTTGCCGGCCTCGGTCTCTTTTCCGTCGCCTCGCTGCTTTCGGCCATGGCACCCGATCTGCCGCTGCTGATGGCGGCGCGCGCCGTTCAAGGCGTCGGTGCTGCCTTCCTGATGACGATCTCGATGGCGCTGATGCGCGAGACCGCAAGCGAGGCGCGCATCGGCCGCGCCATGGGCCTGCTCGGCACGGTCTCCGCTCTCGGCACGGCCCTTGGCCCCTCGCTCGGCGGCGCACTCATCCCGCTTGCCGGCTGGCGCGGCATCTTCTGGGTGCAGGTGCCTCTGGCGGGACTTGCGCTGATCCTGGCCATCGCGACACTGCCGGCCGACAAGGCCAGGGGCAGGACGCGCCCGGCGGGCCTGCTTGCCATGCTGGAAAAGCGCCTCGTCCCCAATCTCATCGTCAATATCGTGGTGGCCGCCGTGATGATGACGACGCTGGTGGTCGGCCCCTTCTATCTCGGTCTGGCGCTGGAGCTGAAAGCCGCTGTCGTGGGCCTCGTTATGTCCGTTGGCCCGGTCATTTCCATCGTCAGCGGCGTGCCTTCCGGCCGGCTGGTCGATGCCTGGGGCACACGCTCTGTGCTTTCGATCGGCCTTGCCATGCTTGCCGCCGGCGCCTTCCTGCTGGTGATCCTGCCTGAGCTTTCAGGCGTCGGCGGCTATATTGCCGCCATCATCGTGCTGACGCCCGGCTACCAGCTTTTCCAGGCCGCCAACAACACCGCAGCCCTTGCCGATGTGCCGAAGGACCGGCGCGGCACAGCCTCCGGTCTGCTCGGCCTGTCGCGCAATATCGGACTGATCTCCGGCGCCTCGCTGATGGGCGCCGTCTTCGCCTATGGCGCCGGCACCGAGGACTTCATTCATGCGACGCCGGCAGCGATTTCAGCCGGCATGCGGCTGACCTTCCTGCTTGCCGGCGGACTGATGATTGGCGCCATGGCAGTTGTCTTCGCTGGCGCCTTCGAACGGAGATCGGCCAGGGCACAATAGTCCGTAACTGCCTTGGGCGGCGCTACACCGCTCAAGGTCCTGCACACCCGACGGGCTTGAACTCTGCAAACGCTCCGCCAAATTTACCCGCGCCACGGGAAAAAATATCCATGAAACACGCCAGTCTTTTGCTTGCCGCTCTGCTCACCAGCGCGATCTTGGCGAAAGCTTCCGCGGCATCCGATCAAACGCAACCGGAGGCGCGCGATTTGCAGGCCCTGACGACCATGTCCACCGAATTCGTCATCGAGACGACCTTCCTGCCGCAGATCATGCGGGTGAAATATGATGACGACAAGGGGCCGATACTGGCCGATATCGGCAAGCTGGAACCTGACGTGCGCAACCTCTTCTGGCTCTCATACCTGCATTATGTGGTGCCGGGCGGCGAGCCGCATCACTTCTTCACCACGCTTGCCGAGGCACGCAAGCTCAAGGAGGAGGCCAAGAAACTACTGATCGCTCAGGGCCAGTCCGTCAGCGACGACACGCTGCACGAGATGACCGAGATGAGCGAAAAATCAGACCCGGCACGCAACGCGGATGCGGTGCTGCAGGCGCTGACAGCGGCCGGCCTGACGCGGCAGGCGCAGGCCTTTGCCGCAGAGCGCGACCTCGCGGCCAAGAGTGAGGACGCCGATTTTGCCGCGCTCGACGCCGCCTTCGGCCCGACGGCCGCGCTTCCGGCCGCCATCCGCAGCTACGTCGAGCGCACGCCTGAACTTGTCGAATGGTCGACCAAAGCGCGCGCTGAGATCGGTGACGAGGACCGGCTCAGCTACCTGACGGGGAAACTCAATGCGATGGAGGACGCGGAGATCGATCGCCTTCCAAAAGCGCTGAAGCAGATCCACGTCGTCGATTATTTCAACGCCGAGATGCTGAATGGCGGCGTCCATCAATTCTTCTTCAATTCGTCCGGCCGTTATGCCTCCGATGTCGCAGTCGCCTTGCGCGAGCTCGGCTTGACCACACATGCCGATGTGATCGAGCGCGGCATCGACATGTTCAGCAAACCCTATCCGACCGATACGCAGAAGCGGCGGGTGCTGAATTTTGCCGGCGAATGGGGCGCATGGGATGACGCACTCTCCGCCCTCACCTATGAGGTCGACGACGGAGAGATAACGCCTGCCCTGATCGCGCTCGCCAAACGCCAAAGCCTGCTGCCGCGATAGGCTAGAACCACCCCACCCCTAAAGCAGCCGAGCCGACATGCCACCATCAACGATCATCGGGCTGCCCGTCATGAAGTTCGATGGTCCGACAGCAGGAAGAGCGCCGCCTGCGCAATTTCCTGCGCCGAGGCCATCCGCTTCATCGGATGCAGGCTCGAGATATAGTCGAGGAATTCAGGGTTATTCTCGCCGCCGGCGGTCGGGGGCCCTATCGGCTTCAAATGGATCCACTTTGCGGCCGCCGGGGTCACGCAGGGCAACTCAGGCAAATACGGTGATACAGACCGCCGTCCAGATTAGCGCCGTCCCCAGTGCCATCGCTCGCCTGGCGACGGCGACCTTGTCTGCCTCATCCTCCGCGACAGGCGTGGTCACAATCCAGGGCACGCAACCAAGTGCCGCAAATCCGATGACAGCAACAATCATCACAAGATAATCGATTGCACGCCAGCTCCCCTGTTCATAGACCCCCCAGTAACCCAGAAAGGCCATTCCGACTGCAAACATGGTGGCGGACGCAGAGCAAAGCCCTGTAACGGATCCGGTAGGTGCGCGCATGGTGCTTTTTTCACGTGTCTGCGAGTTCATGACGCAATATCCACGACGGTTGGCTGTCTCTCCGCAAATATGTCAGGAATTGAGCGCGCCGTGAAGCGCTGGTGACCCTCCGGGACGGCCGCGAAATTCCCCGCCTCGGGCGGCGCAATACCGCCCGAGGCCAGTTCTGCTAAAGCAGCCGAACCGACATGCCGCCATCGACGATCATCGGGCTACCGGTCATGAAGCTCGATTGGTCCGACAGCAGGAAGAGCGCCGCCTGCGCAATTTCTTGCGCCGCGGCCATCCGCTTCATCGGATGCAGGTTCGAGATATAGTCGAGGAATTCGGGATTATTCTCGCCGCCTGCGGGTGTAATGGTGCCGCCGGGCAGCAGGCTGTTGATCCTGATGCCATCGGCTGCGTAATCGGCAGCGACCGATTGCACGAGGCCGATCAGGCCCGCCTTGGAGGCCGCATAAGCCCCCATGCCGGGCAAGCCGCCATTGCTGTATCCGACGAAGGATGAGGTGAAGACGATCGAGCCGCTGCGTTGCGCTTTCATCACCTGCAGCTGCGCCTTCAGCGCAAAGAACGCGCTCGTCAGGTTCGTGGAGATCACCGTTTCCCAATTGGCCGCGCTCATTTCCGCGAACGCACCCATCTCGCCGACGACACCGGCATTGTTGAAGGCCCCGTCGAGCCTGCCATAGGCATCGAGTGCCCGATCGACGAGGGCCTGCGCATACCCTTCATCGCGCACATCACCGGGAAGAGACACGGCCATGCCGCCCATTTCGATGATCTCGGAAACCAGCGTGTCGAGGTTCTGCGCCCGCCGTGCACCGAGCACGAGCTTTGCGCCCCTGGCCGCAAACAGCCGGGCGGCGGCCGCTCCGATGCCGCTGCTTGCGCCGGAAATGATGATCACCTTGTCTTCCAGTTCCATGTCCAAACCTCCTGTTTTGATGGTCATGGAGGGGTAGGAAATATGAGAAGCGGCAGCCACCCGATTCCGGATCGGGCGGAGGCAGTGACGAGAGCGCGGGTGGCGTCCGTCCCCGCCGCTGCTCAGCCCCACAATCAGAGCGCTTGCCATATCCCCTCCAGGGGGATAGGTAATAGCGATCTTCAACAACGGAGCTGCACATGCTCTCAGCAGTCACGGAATGGTTCGGCTTCGGGCGGCCCGGCCACGATCATTCTCATGCCCATGGATCACACGGGCATTCCCACGGGACGCATGGCGAGGGCGGCTACGGCCATACGCATGGCGTGGTCGATCCGAGCATCGCCTCTTCCGAGCGCGGCATCTGGGCGATCAAGTGGTCCTTCGTCATCCTGGCGATCACCGCGATCCTGCAGCTCATCGTCGTCTTCTATTCGGGTAGCGTGGCGCTGCTCGCCGACACGATCCACAATGTCGGCGATGCGGCCACCGCAATCCCGCTCTGGATCGCCTTCTCACTGGTGCGCCGCGCGGCGACGAAGACCTTCAATTACGGGCTGGGCCGCGTCGAGGATTATGCCGGCCTCATCATCGTGCTGATCATCCTCTTCAGCGCGCTGGTTGCCGGCTATGAAGCGATCGACCGCCTCATCCATCCACAGCCGATCACCCAGCTCATCGCCGTGGCGGCTGCCGGTATCGTCGGCTTCATC